>JAYRQX010000302.1:0-8184 GCA_041910415.1 Acetobacteraceae bacterium
CAACGGTCGAAGCATTCGACCGTTGGTATAATACCCCCTACCAGCGCAGCCCGCGCACCGCGGCAATGGGGCGCACGCCCTCGGCCGCGGCGACATCGGCCAGCATCGCCGGGTCGGGATCGCTGCCATAGGCATCGCCGGCGAGTCCCGTCAGCGCCCAGAGCGCATCCATCCCGGCCGCCTGCGCGCCCGCGAGATCCGTGTGCGGACTGTCGCCGATCGCGAGCGTGCGTGCGCGGGGCGGATTGCCGAGAATATCAAGCACAGGATCGTACACCGCAGGGTCGGGCTTGCCGATCTCCATCACCGAACCGCCGAGGTTCAGATAGACATCGGACAGCGCACCGGCGCAGATCAGCTTCTCGCCCGCGACCATCACCGCACGGTCTGGATTGACGCAGAGCATGGGCAGGCCGCGCGCATGGCAGGCCTCCAGCATCGGCACATAGGGCGCGACATCCTTCGGCCCGCGCTGCGGATCGGGGCCGGTGTTGAGGAGGAAGTCCGCATCCTCGACGCGGGCGACGATCTCCGCCACGCCGTCCTCGACGACGGAGAGGTCGCGGTCGGGGCCAATGTGTACGCAGCGCGTACCAAGCTTCGCAAACCAGGGATTGGTGCGCGCTTTCAGCATGCTCCAAGAAACTTCGCCCGAAGAGACGATGCCGTCATAGAGCCCGGGATCGAGGCCCATGCGGTCCAGCATGCCCCGCACGAACCAGGCGCGCCGCGGCGCATTGGTCAGGAAGACCACGCCCTTGTTGCGGCGCTTGAGCTCGGCCAGCGCCTCCGGCACGCCGGGATAAGGCGCACGGCCGTCATGCACCACGCCCCAGAGATCGAGCACGAAGCCGTCGTAGTTGTCCGCGACGGACGCGATGCCGGACAGGATGTTCATCGTGCCTCCACGCCGACGGCATCGGCCACGCGCGCAAAGCCCTCGCGCTTCAGCATCGTGGTCAGCTCGTCCTTGATCCGTCGCACCAGCGCCGGCCCGCCATAGGCAAAGCCGGTGTAGAGCTGCACCAGCGACGCCCCCGCCTTGATTTTTGCGAGCGCCTGCGCGCCGGAGGCGATGCCGCCGACGCCGATCAGGGGCATGCGGCCCTGCGCGGCGCGCCAGGCGATGCGCACCACCTCGGTCGAGGGCGTGAAAAGCGGCGCGCCGGACAATCCCCCCGCCTCGGTCCTCTTCGCGGAGCGCAGCGTATCGGGGCGCGCGATGGTGGTGTTGGAGATGATCACCGCGCCGACGCCGCGCGCGACGCAGGTCTCGACGATCGGCGCGATCGCCTCCGCCGCCAGGTCCGGCGCGATCTTGACGAGCACCGGCGGCTGCTTCGCGAGCGTCGCGCGCTTCGCGGCGATGGCGTCCAGGATCGCGGCCAGCCGCGCCTCGCCCTGCAGATCGCGCAGGCCGGGCGTGTTGGGAGAGGAGACATTGACCGTCACATAATCCGCATGCGGCGCGACGGCGGCGTAGAGCGCGGGATAGTCGCGCTCCGGCTCCGCGCCGTCCTTGTTGATGCCGACATTGGCGCCGAGCACCGCCGGCAGCGGCCGCTGCAACGCCGACAGCCGCGCGACACAGCCTTCGAGCCCGCCATTGTTGAAGCCCATGCGGTTGATGACCGCCTGGTCCTCCTCCAGCCGGAACAGGCGTGGCTTCGGGTTGCCGGGCTGCGGGCGCGGCGTGACGGTACCGGCCTCCACGAAGCCGAAGCCGAGGCGCATCAGCGGCAGCACCGCGACCGCATCCTTGTCGAAGCCGGCCGCCAGCCCCAGAGGGTTGCGGAATCGCAGTCCCAGCACCTCCGTCGCCAGCACCGGGTCGTCCGCACCGCGGTCGGCGCCCGCCAGGCCCCAGCGCAGGGCGCAGAGGGCATGGTTGTGCGCGCGTTCGGGGTCCATGCCGCGCATCAGCGGCATCAGGGCGGAGGCAAGGCCGGGGGTCATGACAGCGCCTTCCTGCCCGAGGATCGCCGCCGGCGAAAGGGGCGTTGACGCGACCGGCATGACGCGGCGAGAAGCGAGGCCAGACAGGTCGGGAGGAGACCCGGGTGCGGGGTCCGGCGCTGCTGGTCGCGGGGATCGCGCTCTTCGGCCTGCTCGATGCGAACAGCAAGCTGCTGTCCGGCGCCTATGGCGTGGGGCAGGTCATCCTGCTGCGCTATGCGGTGCTGGTGGCGCTGTTCCTGCTGGCGCGCGCCGTGCGGCCCGGCGCGGGGGGCGATCTGCGAACCGTCCATCCCCGGCTCCATTTCGGTCGCGCCTGCTGCATGATGGTCTCGGCGGGCGGATTCTTCCTCGCCTTCCGGCAGCTCACGCTGGCCGAAGGCTACCTGATCTTCTTCACCTCCCCCTTCTGGACGCTGCTCTTCGCCGCCATCTTCCTGCGCGAACGCGTGCCACCGGTCGCCTGGGCCTGGTGCGCGGTGGGCTTCGCGGGCGTGCTCGTCACGGTCTGGACGAAGCTCGGCGGGGAGTCGGGGTCGGCCTTCGGCTACCTGGCCGCGCTGGTCAGCACCTGGACCTATTCCCTCACGCTGACCATCAACCGCCAGCTCCGCGACGAGACGGGCATGGCGCGCGTGCTGCTCTTTCCCACACTGATGGGCATGGCGCTCTACGGCCCGCTGGCCGCGCTGGACTGGGCGCCGCCGACGCCGCGGGACTGGGTCGCGCTCTGCGTGAACGGCGTGATCGCGGGCTCGGCCGTGGTGGCGACGGCGGCGGCCTTCCGCTTCGCGGATTCCGCGCGGCTCGCACCTTTCGGATTCGCGGGGCTGCCGGTGTCGCTGATCCTCGATTTCGCGATCTGGGGACGCTGGCCGGACCTGATGACGCTCCTGGGCGGCGCGATCGTGGTCTGGGCCTGCCTGATGAGCGAGCGCGCGCAGAAACGCCTGCGTGCGGCATGAATGCCGTGGGCCGGCGCGAACGGATCCCGCTCCGGCGCCGTGGCAAGATGCGTCAAGGGATTCCGGCCGGGAATCGATGCTGCCCGTCCCCATCCAGCGGCAGCGGGTCCGCGCTGCGGACGGCGCTCATCGGCAGGGGCGCATAGAGATGGGGGAAGAGGCCCGGGCGCCCGCCGCCCGCGGCCGGCTCCCAGCGCAGCGCCTCGCCCAGCGCGGCCGCATCGGCCGCGACGAGGACGAGGTTGCGTTCCCCCGCGCGATGCTTCGCCGCAGAAGCGCGCAGTTGCGCAGCGGTCGAAAAGTGCAGGAAACCGTCGCGCCGGTCATCCGCACTGCCATGGTAGGCGCCCGCGGCTTCGGCAGCGCGCCACTCGGCCTCGCGCACCATGGTGTAGATCGTCGCGTCCATGGCGCGCTGATAGCTCAGCCCTCCAGCCGATAGAAGACGAGGCCACCGATCTCGCACAAGGGGATGCGACCGACGGCCCAGGGCGGCAGCATGCCGACGTCATGCGCATGGGTCGCGCCGTCCGTCGGGTCCGGCAACACGCCGGCTGCCGCGCGCGACGCGATGCGGCGGCAGATCGCGAGCGCGCCGTCGCCGGGCGGCACCGACAGCATCTCGGCATGGCGGGGGTTGTTGGGATTCCAGCAGCCGAACTGGAAGGGCGCGCGGCAGATCGTCGCGAGGTCGCTTCCCCAATGCGCGGGGCCATCGGGGCTCAGCGCCGCGCGCAGGCGGTTCAGCATCAACGCGGCCGTCGCCTCGATGGCGCGGACGGGGCGGCCCGCGGCTTCGCCCCACAAGGTCAGCGCCAGCGTCTCCGCGGCGGTCATGACCGGTCCTCCGGCACGCGGAGGGAGAGCGCGGTGCGCTGCACCTGCTCGAGCTTCTGCTCGATGCGCAACAGATGGCCGGAGAGCCGCTGATCCACCTCCCGGATCAGCGACAGCGGCACATAGGTGCGCGCCACCTCGATGCGGAATTCGGACAGATCCTCGCGCGTGCGGATGAGCGCGTCGGTGTCGCGGGCATCGCCGCGCTCGATGCGTGCCTGCACGTCGCTGCGCAGGCCGTGGATCATCCAGAACAGCGCGGCCATGACCGGCAGTTCGATTGCCGTGATCCACCAGGTCGGCTCGATCGTGATCGGCATGGGGACTTCGTGCCTCCTGGACAGGCTTGGGGGTTGAAGGACGCAGGCCCGCGCCCCACCCTGCTGAGGATGTGGAACGAGCCCTATCTCGAGACCTGTTGCCGCTCCGCCCTGCACCGGCTGACTCTGGTGGGGTCGCACGGGCGCCCGGACGGGCTGAAGGACGGGCCGTGCCTGGAACGGCTGGCCGCCATGGGCCTGGCGCGGCAGCGCCCGGATTCGCGCTACGAGATCACCGATCCCGGCGTGGCAAGGCACGCGAGCGAAATCCTGAAGCGCAGGACCGCGGCCTGATCAGCCGCGCCAGACGGGGCGGCGCGGCGGCGGCGGCGCGTAGGGCAGGCGCACGGGTTCGGCGAGCAGTGTCCCGGCCACCGCATCCAGCGCATCGTCCCTGAGGCCCGCGACACCCGGCTTCCAATCCGCCATCTCGGCGGCGAAGGAGGTGCGGAAGACGCTTTCATGCGCGTGCAATCGCCGCGCCGCGAGTGCCGGCTCCAGCGCGGCGATGATGCGCTCATCCTTCGCGCGGGTGCTGGCATGGCCGATGACCGAGCAATTCGATCCCGCCCGCGAGACCTCCCGCTTCAGCAGGGCAGGCAGGAAGGCGCCGATGCCGTTCGTCTCGACGCGCAGCACCGGCAGGCGCAGCGCATGGACAAGGGCGGCGACGGCGCGGCATTGCTGCGTGGCCGGGTCCTCCTCGCGGTTCGGATCGGCACGCAGGTAGAGCAGCCGGTGCAGATACTGGTTGCCCTCGCCATCGGCGAAAAGCGCGGCGACGACGGACGCATCGCCGCCGATCCGCCCATAGGCCGGATCCCAGAAGCCGCTGCCCGACAACATCCGGCGGCCGAGCAGCGACAGGACCGGACGGCCATTCGCCTCCCGCCAGTCGAGCTCCTCCGCGTAGCGGATGATCATCGCCGGATCGAGCCGTGCCGCCTCGGCCCGCAGCGGCCGCAGCAGCATCTGCCGGGCGAAGTGCAGCGGCCCCACGCGGTCGCGCAGCGCCGCGATGGCGGATGCGGGGAAGCGCTCCGGCCAGGCGCTGCACCCGTGCTCGTCCTGCACCGGAATCACCAGGCGGTGGTGATCGGCCAGGAATGGCTCGCCATCGTCACGGTAGAGGCTGTCCTGCGTGTGCGGCGTCCCGACATAGAGGATCGTCCCGCCGGGCAGGAGAACGAACTCCGTCTCGCGCAGGCGATCGCGGAGCTCGGCACGCTTGGCCGCGGTGTCGCAATTGCCGGCCACCTCCACGTCGTCGCAGATGATCACGTCAGCCCGGGCCCCCGTGATGTTGCCGGCCAGGCCCTGCGCGAGCATGGAGGGGTCCCGCAGCACGCCGGCGCGCGCCACCGTGAAGCGGTCCGCGGCCCAGGAGGCGGGATCGCCGGGCAACAGGTGGCGGCACAGCGGGTGCCGTTCGAGAATGCGGCGCACCGTCGCGACCATGCGCACCGCGAGCGGCGCATCGGCGGAAAGGACGAGAATGCGCGTCTCCGGCCGCCGGTGCAGCTGCCAGGCGCACCACAGGCCGACGAGGGTGGACTTGCCGGCGCCGCGGAACGCCATGAGCAGGAGGCGCCGTTCGCCGGCGGCGTCGCGCGCGTCCAGCCAGCGCGCGATGCGCCGGTGCAGCCGCGGCGTGCCCTGCCCGCATTCCCGGTTCCAGATCCACAGGAACTCCAGGAAGTCAGCCGGGCTCGCATGCGTCATCGGCTTCGGGCTTCTCCTCGGTTTCTCCGATCTCGGCGCGTGCCGTGGCCAGCATCTCGCCGGGATTCGATGCCGCGGCACCTGGCGCGGCGAGCTTCATGACATGCTCCAGATGGGACAGCGCGGCGCGCGCCGCGGCGTGCCGGTTGGACGTCTCCTTGGCGTCGAGCTCCTCACCGCGACGCGGCAGGCGGTCGGTGCTGGAGGCGTGGCTGCCGATGATGCGATCCAGCGTGGCGAGAAGCGCGGCGCCCTGTTCGGGCTGCAGCACCGTCACGCCTTCACCACGCGCGCGCGCACCGTCCCCGCGGCCAGGTCGATCGCGACCCCGCTCCGGTTCCAGGCCGTGACCGAGACGACATCTGCGGCGCCGACCTGCGCGAGGAACACGACGCCCGACGTCGCCAGCGAGAAGGCCGCGGAGGCGAAATCGCCCGGCCGCGCGCCGGCGAGCGGCAGGTTGATCTGCGCCGAGGCACCGGCCGCGATCGAAGGCGGATCCCAGCTCGTCTCCGCGATCAGCTCGCGGCCGCCGGCCGGCAGGCCCGGCAGGCCGTAGAGGACCGGCGGCGCGAAGAGCGGATCGCAGCCGAGGCGCATGGCGCGCACCTCGTAGTCGCTCGCGATGCGGGCGACGCCGATGATGGCAAAGGCGACGTTGTCGGCCAGGCGGACGACCTGCGGCCGCGTCAGCGTGGCGTCCGACATGTCGGCCGAACCCTGCCACCAGCGGGCGGTGGTGTTGTAGGTGAGCGACATGCCCGACGCGCGGACCATGGTACCGGCGGCATCCGTCAGCAGCGTCTGCGCGGCGTCGAAGCACATGACGACGAGGCGCGGTGAGTCGGCATCCACGGCCAGGGCGAACTCCCGGCACGTCCGGGCATCCACGACGAAGCCAAGACCGCGGCCACCGGGCAGCGTGACGCCCTGGGGGCCGAAGACATAGCCGTCGAGCGCCGGGAAGGCGAAATCCGCGAGGGCGGACGGGGTGCCCGCGACATTCGTCGAAAGACAGGCCAGGCGTTCGAAACCCCATTCCGTGTTGGACCAGCGGATGCGCGCGCTGCGCAGATTGGGAATGGCGACGAGCTCGCGCGTCGCCTCGCGGAACCCCGCGGCCTGGTGGAAGGCGCGCAGCACGGAGCCGATGCGCGTCGCGCTCGCCGTGTAGTCGATGCCGAGCTGGTATCCCTGCGCGGCCCAGGCGACCTCATAGACATGATCCTGTGCCGCAGCCGTGTGGCGCGCGACGAAGGGGCTGCAGCCTTCCATGCGGATGCCGCGCGCCCAGACGGCGCGACTGCTGACTTCCGACAGGAAGGGGATGCCGCTGATGGGCCGGCCCTCGGCCTGCAGTTCGAAATTCTGGCCGTCGAAGAGGTGGCGGTTGTGCGCGACATAGGCGCCGGGTGCGGCGGAGAGGCGGATGCCGAAGCGGTCCTGATCCGGATAGAGCGCGGCGCCGATGGCGAAATGCCCGCCGTAATACCGTACTGACGTGTTCCAGGCCGCCGCGGTCGCGGTCCGGACATCCAATCCGATCCTGTTGTTGACGAACCGCCCGAGCACCAGCGTGGTGTCCTCGAAGCCGCGCTCCTCGCCCAGCGTACGCGCGCCGATGGTGAAGCCTTCGACCTGGCGGATCTCGACCTGCGAGGCGTCGAGGTTGCGGAGCAGGATGCCGATATCGGCCTCGTCGCTCCAGCTCGCAATCGTGGACCGCACCACGCGCAGGCCCTCATAGAGCTTCTGCCCGTTCCGCGTGGCGGCGCCGTCGCCGATCGTCAGCGCCGTGGTGCCGTTCGGCCCGGCGTAGAGGATCGAGCCGCGCATGGTCATCCCCGCCGCGCCGCCGCCCAGCAGCAGCGGCTGCGTGACGCGGAAGGTTCCTTCGCCGATCTCGAGATGCCGGCCCGCCGACGCGGCCGCGTTCATGGCGGCTTGCAGCGCCGGGCCGTCATCGGCCACGCCATCGCCCAGCGCACCGAAATCCCGCGCCGTCAGGCGCTCGGCCAGCTTGTCCTCGACCGTGCGCGGCACGCCGTCCGGATAGGGAACGCCGATGGTGGCGGTGCCGCGATCCAGCACCGTGATGTCCCCGACCGAATCGAAGCCCAGCACCTTGTTCGCCCGCGCCGCACGCAGCGGCAGGGTGATCCCTGCCCCCGCATCGCCGGGATCCGTGCGCAGCGTCGCCGCGACATCCGCCGCCACGTCCTGCAGCGCCGCGACCTGGTAGTCGAGCTGGTCGTTCAGCGTGCGGGCGCGCAGCACGCCATTGTCCTGGAAATCGGTGACCCGCGCGATGGCGAGCCGCCGGCGGAGCGTGACGCGCCGCCCGGCCGCCGGCGCGGTCGCGAAGGTGACCGTTCCGCCTTCGG
>JAYRQX010000303.1:0-1630 GCA_041910415.1 Acetobacteraceae bacterium
GCTGGTCTTCTTCGGCGCCTTCCTGGCGACCGCGCTCGCGGGGATGCCCTCGATCGACGGCAAACTCGCGCGCCGCTTCCCCGAGACATGGCCGGGCTTCGCGGCGAAGACGTCGATCCTGCCCTTCGGCGCCATCCTGGCGGGGCGGAACCGGCTGGCGATTGGCGAGATCGGCTGGATGCCGCCGGTCGTCGGCCTGGTCCTCTGGGCCGCTATCCTGCACTTCCACCGGGCCTTCTTCGGCGTTCCCGTGCTGATCGTCTGAATGCGGCATCCTGCCCCGACGGCGGCGGACGCGGGCAGCTCGCCGCGCGCCAGGATCGCGCGGTTGCCTCCCGGGCGCCGTTACGCCCGTGCCCAGGCCGCGGCGCGCTCCGCCGCTGCGATGTAGTCGCGCGTGATCGGCAGTGTGTCCACGCGCCGCGCCAGCTGCAGCTGCCAGTTCATGTGGCCGCTGTTGCGGAAGGCGAGCTCGCTGCCGGCGAGATAGAACTCGAACATCCTGCAGAAGCGCTCGTCGTAGAGCGAGGCGATGGTGTCGCGGTTCCCCGCGAAGCGTGCGCGCCAATGCGCGATCGTCTGGGCGTAGTGCAGGCGCAGGATCTCGATGTCGGTGATCCAGAGCCGCGCCTTCTCGACCGCCGGCACCACCTCGGACAGCGCGGGCGAATAGCCGCCGGGGAAGATGTATTTCGCGAGCCAGGGGTTGGTGGAGCCCGGCCCGTCCATGCGCCCGATGGCGTGGATCAGCGCGATCCCGTCCTCGCGCAGCGCGTGCCGCACCACGCGGAAGAAGCGCCGGTAATGGTCGATGCCGACATGTTCGAACATGCCGACCGAGACGATGCGGTCCACCTGGCGGTCCCAGGCGCGGTAGTCCATCATCACGAACTGCACGCGGTCCGACAGCCCCGCTTCCACCGCACGGGCCTTCGACACATCGAACTGTTCGGTGGAGAGCGTGATGCCGGTGACCCGCGCGCCGTAGTCGCGCGCGAGGGTCAGCGCCATGCCGCCCCAGCCGCTGCCGATGTCCAGCACCTCGAGCCCCGGGCGGTCGAGCTTCAGCTTGGCGGCGATGTGGCGCTTCTTCAGCGCCTGCGCCTCCTCCAGCGTCTCCTGCCCGGTCGGGAAATAGCCGCAGGAATACTGCCGGTCGCGATCGAGGAAGAGCGAATAGAGCCGCCCGTTCAGGTCGTAGTGGTGCGCGACATTGCGCTGCGCGCGACGGGTCGGGTTCAGCTGGTCGAAGCGCCGCGTCGCGTGGCGCAGCCATTCCATGACCCGTTCGCCGACATGGCTGCCCTCGCCGGCCAGGTTGGCGGTCAGCAGGTCGAGCAGCGCGTAGAGCGTGCAGCCGAGCGGACGGATCGTGCCGTCCATGTAGCCTTCCCCGAGGGCCAGGGCAGGGTTCGCGCCGAGGCGGTGCACGGTGTGGCGGTCGGCGATGGCGAAGCCCGCCTCGGGGGTGCCGCCGCCGTAGCGGCGGGTCACGCCATCAGGATAGCGGACGGTCAGGGTTCCGGTCCGGATCAGGCGACGCAGGGCGAAATGCAGCAGCATCGGAACGGGTCCTCCGCGCTCTCGGCCTTCCCTTGGTCAGTCCTGCCGACATAACGCACGGGCACCC
>JAYRQX010000304.1:0-5075 GCA_041910415.1 Acetobacteraceae bacterium
GGCCCGCGATCCTGGAACAGCCCGATGCGACCGTCGTGGTGGATCCCGGGCTCATGGCGCGCGTGGACCGCCTGGGCAATCTGGTCATCGAGCGGGGATAAGCATGCCGGACACGCCAACGCCCCTTGCAGAGACCGCGCTGCTGCTCTGCGACCTGCAGAACGATTTCGTGCATCCGGACGGCGCCTATGGCCGCGCGGGCTGCACGGCGCCCGCCATCGCGGCGCTGCCGGCGCGGCTGAAGCCGCTGGCCGATGCGCTGCGGGTGAAGGGCGGCTGGATCGCGTCCACGCATTTCACGCTGTTCACGGGCAAGGGCGGCGAACCGCTGATCGACGCCCATCTTCGCGCGCTGCGCCCCTTCCTGAAGAAGGGCGATTTCGCCATGGGCGGCTGGGGCCATCAGGTCGTGGATGCGCTCGCGCCCTCCGACCTGCCGGTGGAGAAGGTCGGCTACGACGCCTTCTATGCGACGCGCCTGGAATGGCTTTTCCGGCGCGTCGGCATCCGCCGGCTGCTCGTCGCAGGGATCGTGACCAATGGCGGCGTGGCGTCGACCGTGCGCGGCGCACATGTCAGGGAGTTCGAGGTGACGGTGCTGGAGGATGGCTGCGCCGCCTTCACCGAAGACCTGCACCGCGCGGCGATCGAGGGCATGCGCCCGGTCGCGACGATCACCACGGTCGCCGAGGCGCTGGCGGCGCTGCGATGAGGGACAGTATGGACAAATTCGGCATCGGCCAGCCCGTGCGGCGGAAGGAGGATTCCCGCCTTCTGACCGGCCGCGGCACCTATACGGACGACATCAACAAGCCCGGCCAGGCCCATGCGGCCTTCCTGCGCTCCCCGCACGCGCACGCGGATATCCGCTCCGTGGACATCGCGCCCGCGCTGGCGGCGCCGGGCGTGATCGCGGTGCTGACGGGGAGGGACGCGGATGCCGATGGTCTCGGCCTGCTGCCGGTCATGGTGGATGTGCCGGGCAAGGATGGGACGAAACTGTTCTGCCCGCCGCGCAGGGTGCTGACGACCGACCGCGCGCGCTTCGTGGGCGACCCCATCGCCATGGTGATCGCGGAGACGCGGCACCAGGCGATCGAGGCGATGGAACTGATCGAGGTCGAGTACGACATCCTGCCCAGCGTGACCGATACGGGATCGGCCATGGCGCCCGATGCGCCGGTGATCTGGCCGGAGGCGGGGTCGAATCTCTGCGTGCTCTGGGATGGCGGGCGCGGGGAGGAGGCGGATGCGGCCTTCGCCCGCGCGCACAGGACGGTGCAGGTCGAACTCGTGCAGAACCGCCTGGTCGGCAACCCCATGGAGCCGCGCGTCGCGATCGGCGAATGGGATGGCGAGCGCTACACCCTGACCTCGCCGACCCAGGGGGTGATCCGGGTGCGCGACATCGTGTCGCAGCATGTGCTGCGCGTGCCGGCGGACCGGCTGCGCGTGATCTCACCCGATGTCGGCGGCGGCTTCGGGCTGCGAGGAAAATTGTTCCCGGAAAGCGGCATGGTGTGCTGGGCGGCGAGGCGGCTCGGCCGCCCGGTGAAGTGGCGCGCCGATCGCACCGAGACTTTTGTGAGTGACCCGCACGGACGCGACCACGTCACCCACGCCGAGGCGGCGTTCGATGAACGCGCGAAGATGATCGGCGTGCGCATCCGCACCGATGCGGCGATGGGCGCGTACCTGTTTGACTTCGGGCCGCGCATTCCGACGCTCGCGGGCGGCCGCATCCAGGGCACGGTCTACGACATCCAGGCGCTGAACCATCAGGTCCGCTGCGTCTTCACCAACACGGTCGGCACCGACGCCTATCGCGGCGCGGGGCGGCCGGAGACGGCCTACGTCCTGGAACGGCTGCTCGACCAGGGCGCGCTGGCCTTCGGCATCGATCGTGCCGAGATCCGGCGGCGCAATTACGTGACGCCGGAACAGATCCCGTACACGAACACCGTCGGCAACGTCATCGATTCCGGGCACTTCGAGGAAACGCAGGAGATGGCGCTGCAACTCGCGGACTGGGCGGGCTTCCCGGCGCGCAAGGCCGAGGCGGCGCGGCGCGGCAGGCTGCGCGGCATCGGCCTCGGCTACTTCATCGAGGCCTCGGGCGGCCAGCCCTTCGAATGGGCACGCGTTGCGCTGACGCCGGAGGGCCGCGCGAAGGTGACGGTCGGCACCTTCAGCCATGGCCAGGGGCATGAGACGGCGTTTGCGCAAGTGCTCTCGGACAAGCTCGGCATTCCCTTCGACAAGGTGGATCTGATCCAGGGCGATACCAACGTGGTCGAGAAGGGCGCGGGCACGGGTGGCTCGCGGTCCTCGCAGATGGGCGGTGTCGCCGTGACACGCGCGGCGGGGCTGGTGCTGGAGAAGGGCAGGCGCATCGCGGCGCATCTGCTGGAAGCGGGTGCGGCGGATATCGAGTTCGCGGACGGCCGCTTCGGCGTCGCCGGCACCGACCTCGCCGTCACCTGGGACCGCGTCATCGCCGCCGCGCACGATCCGGCGCAACGGCCGGAGGGCGAGGCGCCCGGCCTCGACGAACAACTCGTCTATCGCCGCGACACCGAGTGCAACTTCCCGAACGGCTGCCACGTCGCGGAAGTGGAGATCGACCCGGAGACCGGCCATGTCGCGCTGGTCAACTACGCGGCGGTGGACGATGTCGGCGTCGTCATCAACCCGATGCTCGTACATGGCCAGTGCCATGGCGGGATCATGTCGGGGATCGGCCAGGCGATGCTGGAACATGCGCGCTACGACGACGAGAGCGGGCAGTTCCTGACCGCGACCTTCCAGGACTACTGCATGCCGCGCGCATCGGATGCGCCGTCCTTCAAGCTTGGGCTCAACATCGTGCCGTGCCCGTCGAACGACCTCGGCGTGAAGGGCGCGGGGGAAGGGGGCGCCTGCGGCGCGCCGCCGGCGATCGTCTCCGCCGCCTGCGATGCGCTGGGGATCGCGCATATCGACATGCCGCTGACACCGGAGCGCGTCTGGCGCGCCATCGCCGCGCGATGACGCTGCCCCCGGTTCTCCCGCCGCTGGCGTCCTTCGTCTACGAGGCGATCGTGGAGATCGGTCCGACGCAGAGGCTGGGGGACGGTCCGCTCGGGGAACGGCGCCTCGTGCCGATCCTGGGCGGCAGCTTCGAAGGTCCGCGCATTCGCGGCCGCGTGCTGGCGGGTGGCGCGGACCGGCAGCTGATCCGGCGCGACGGCATCAAGCGGCTGGAGGCGCTGTACGAGATGCAGGCGGAGGACGGCGCGGTGCTGACCGTCTTCAACCGCGTGCTGATCGATGGCGACGCCTATCGCTTCTCCCACATCGACGTCACAGCACCCGACGGGCCGCATGCCTGGCTGAACCGTCTGCTGCTGGTCGGCACGCTGCACCCGCTGCGCCCGGCACGGGATGCCGTGCTGATCCGCGCCTTCAGCCTGGGGTAGCGCGAGTCTGTGCGTTGCGCGCGGCCGCCCCGCCAGCCCCGCGCGCGACACCCTGCTTGTGTCAGTCCGCGCGGATGTTCGCGGCGCGCACGATGTCCGCCCAGCGCGCGATGTCGGCCGCGACCAGCGCGGTGAAGGCCGCACGATCCAACCGGTTCGGCGCGGCGCCGAGATCGGCCAGCCGCTCCGCCATGGCGGGCGTCGCCAGCGCCGCGCGGATGGCGGCGTTCAGGCGGTCCGCAGTCTCGCTGTTCATGCCGGCCGGGCCGCTGATGCCGAACCAGTTGCTCGCGACCAGCGCGGGGAAGCCGAGTTCCGCCATGCAAGGCACGTCGGGCCAGCGCGGCAGGCGCTCGGCCGTGGTGACGGCCAGCATGCGCAGGCGTTCGTTGCGGCCGACATCGGGCACGGCGGCGATCAGCCCCTCGATATTGCCGGCGATGATGTCGGTCACCGCCGGCTGCGATCCGCGATAGGGCACATGCGTGATCTGCACGCCCGCGACGCGGTTCAGGATCTCGAGCTTCGCGTGCGACGAGGTGCCGTTGCCGTTGGACCCGAAGCGGATCGCGCCGGGCCGCGTGCGCGCCGCGTCCAGCAGCGCCGCCAGGGTGCGGTACGGGCTCGCCGCCGAGACGACGACGCCGGACGGCACCGCGGCGATCAGCGCAATGTGGGAAAAGTCGCGCAGGCTGTCATAGGGGATCGCGGGCAGCACTGCCGGCGCGATGCCCTGCGCGGCGATGTTGGAGAGCAGCAGCGTCGTGCCGTCGGGCGGGCTTTTCGCGACCAGGTCGGAGCCCAGCGTGGCACCGGCGCCGGGGCGGTTCTCCACCACCACCGGCTGCGACAGCCGCATCTCCATCTCCCGTGCCGCGAGCCGTGCCAGGATGTCCGCGGTGCCGCCGGGCGGGAAGGGGACCACCAGGCGGATCGGCCGTGACTGCGCCGCAGATGAACGAAACGCCCATGGACCGCCGGCTGCCAGCATGCCTAGCATCGCGCGTCTCCGCGGGGAGACGCCCGGCTCCGCTCCACGGCCGCCAGGGTTCTGCCGTGCCGCGGCATCCGTCCGGGTTTGGCGCAGCAGGCTGGAGGATCGATCCATGGCCATGTGTCCCTTCGCGACGCGCATGATGCTGACGGAACCCAGGAGTTTCGGCAAAGGCCGCAACGGGACCGTCACGCGCATCGTCATCCACCACACCGGCGTCAGGCGCGGCACCAACGACAGCGCGGCGCGCAGCGCCTGGAACTATTGGACGGCGAAGGGCAAGGCGGGAAAGATGGTCTCGGCGCATTTCGTCATCGAGGGCGATGGCAGCGTCGTCCAGCTGGTCGATACCGACGACATCGGCTACGGCACCGGCAACTACACGAGCCACGCTGTGCACATCGAGCATTCCGGGAATGGCGATCCCTTCACCCCGGAACAGATGAACGCCAGCGCCCTGCTGATCGGCTGGATCAAGTATCGCCACCCCGACGTCGTGCTGAACGTGGTGGGCAAGAGCCTGAAGGAATACGGCGGCAAGGACCAGGACGGCATCACCTGCCACGCCTGGGTGGACCAGGCCGCGATCGCGCAGAAGCTGCCCTTCGCCCCGGCCGAGCCCA
>JAYRQX010000305.1:0-4119 GCA_041910415.1 Acetobacteraceae bacterium
CACGAGGCTTTGACTCGTGCCGAGGCCGCGAATGCGGCCCGCTCGCGGTCGGCTGTGCCGATCCGCCGGTCATGCGGACAGCATGCCTTCGGCATGACGGTCCGGCGAGCCAAGCAAACCGGAGGTTTGCGCCCGGCGCACGAGGGTATGCAAAGATGAATACCATCGGTCGAAGCATTCGACCATTGGTATGAGATGCTGTCCGTAGGGAGGCGGGATGCCCGAGTGCTCAGCAGCCCGCGGCAAGTTCCGCGGCAAAGGCCGACAACGCCCGCTCCAGGCGCGCCAGCAACTCCCCGAGTTCGTCTTCGGTGATCGTGAGTGGCGGTGAGATCATGACCCAATCGCCCCACCGGCCGCCGGCCGTCCGGCGGCAGTAGATCGCCAGCCCATGCTCCAGCGCGATCTGCTGGAACCGATAGGGCGCCATGCGGTCCAGCGGGATCATGCGCTTCGTCCCCTGATCCGCGACGAACTCGATCGCCTGCAGCAGGCCAAGGCCGCGCACGTCGCCAAGGATCGGGCAGCGCTGCCGGATGGCGAGAAGCCCTTTGCGCAGCGTCTCCCCCATCCGCGCGGCATTGCCGATCAGATCGCGATCGATCACCTCGTGCAGCACGGCGGCACCGACGGCGCAGGAGAGCGGGTTCGCGAAATAGGTGAAGCCGTGCATGAAGCCGCCGGCTGCGGCGATGGCGTCCGCCATGCGCGCTGGCACCAGCACGGCGCCCATCGGGGTGTCGCCGGCCGTGATACCCTTCGCGAGCACGACGATATCAGGCCGCGCCTGCGGCCAGTGCTCGGCGGCGAGAAACCGCCCCGTGCGGCCGGCGCCGCTCATCACCTCGTCATGGATCAGCAGCACGCCGTGCCGGTCGCAGATCTCGCGCACGAGGGTGTGGTAGAGATCGGGCGCGACAAGGGCGCCGGTGGCAAGCCCGCCCACGGGTTCCATGATGAAGGCCAGTACCGTATCCGCGCCCTCCGTCAGAATCGTGCGTTCGATCTCCTGCGCGCAGTGACGGGCCCAGGACTCCGCGGTGTGGTTCTCGGGCACACGGTAGGTGAAAGGGGCGGGCACCTTGGGCTGGGGCGTGAGCAAAGGCCCGAAAATCTCATGCGCGAGATGGTCGCCGGAAATGGCGAGCGCGCCGAGCGTATTGCCGTGATAGCCGGGATCGCGTGCGATGACCTTCCAGCGCTGTCTGTGACCGGTGACGACGGCATGCTGACGGGCGAATTTGATGGCGGTCTCCACCGCCTCCGACCCACCGGAGCAGAGGAAGGCACGCTCGAAGCCCGGCCCTGCGAGGTGCGAGAGCAAGGCGCCGAGCTCCGCATTGGCGGCGCTCTCAAACTGCATCGGGAACGCAAAGGCGGCGCTGCGCGCCTGGCGTTCCAGCGCGGCGAGCACGCGCGCATTGCCGTGGCCGAGATTGGAGACGACGGGGCCGGATGACGCATCCATCAACCGCTGCCCGTCCTCCGTGATGAACCAGATCCCCTCGGCGCGCGCGATGCGGGGGCGCGGTGCCGCGGGAAAGAAGTGCTGGACGAGGCCGGCTTCGGTCATCTCGGCATCCTCATCGAAGATAGGTCTCGCGTACGGCATCGTCGGCGGCGAGCGCGGCGGCGCTGCCTTCCAGGCGGATCACGCCGGTCTCCAGGACGTAGCCATGGTCCGCGATATCGAGCGCGGCGGCGGCGTTCTGCTCGACCAGCAGGATCGCCGTGCCATGCGCGCGGATATCCACCAGCTTGCGGAAGATTTCCGCGATCAGCAGTGGCGCGAGGCCGAGCGATGGCTCGTCGAGCAGGAGGTATCGGGGGCGTGACATCAGCCCGCGCCCGATCGCGAGCATCTGCTGCTCGCCGCCGGACAGCGTGCGGGCGGGTTGCGTCCGGCGCTCCTTCAGGCGTGGAAAGAGCGCGAAGACCATCTCCAGGTCTTCCGCGACGCCGGTGCGGTCGCGGCGGATGTAGGCGCCGAGCGACAGGTTCTCGGCGACGGACAAGGACGGGAAGAGCTCCCGCCGTTCCGGCACCAGCGCCAGGCCGCGGCGCACCACGGCATCGGCCGGCAATCCATCAAGCCGCGCGCCGTTCAGCGTGACCGTGCCGCCCCCCGGCCGCACCAGCCCGGCGATGGCGCGCAGCGTGGTGGACTTGCCTGCGCCATTCGGGCCGAGGAGCGTGACGATGCTGCCTTCCGGCACCGCAAAGGAAATGCCCTGCACGACGCGCGCGCCACCATAGCCCGCTTCCAGCGCGGCGATCTCAAGCGCCATGAGGGGCGCCCCCGAGATAGGCGGCGATGACATCGGGGTTGCGCCGCACCTCGTCCGGCGTGCCCTCCGCCAGCTTGCGCCCGTGGTTCAGCACGGTGATGCGTTCGGAGACGCCCATCACCACGCGCATGACATGGTCGATCAGCAGCAGCGTCAGGCCAAGCTCGTCACGCAGGCGCAGAAGCACGGCGGAAAGGTCCTCGGCTTCCGCCGCGCGCAGGCCGGCCGCAGGTTCGTCCAACAGCAGCAGGCGCGGGCCGACAGCGAGCGCGCGCGCCAGTTCCAGCCGTCGCTGCTGGCCGAGCGCAAGATCGCCGGCAAGCGTCCCCGCCTGCGCGCCGAGGCCGACAAGGGCAAGCAGTTCGTCCGCCCGCCGGATGGCCTCGCGCTCCGCGCGACGGAAGCCCGGCAGGCGCAGCGTGCCGGCGAGCAGGCCATAGCCGAGATGGCGGTGCAGCCCGATCAGCACGTTGTCGCGGGCGGAAAGTTCGGTGAACAGCTCCGTGTTCTGGAAGGTGCGCGCGACGCCGCGCGCGGCGATGCGGTGCGGCGGCAGGCCGGTCAGCGCCTCGCCATCCAGCATGACGCGCCCGGTCGTCGGCGCGTAGAGGCCGGTGATGAGATTGACCAGCGTGGACTTGCCGGCGCCGTTCGGCCCGATGACGGCGTGGATCGTGCGCGGGGCGATGCTCACGGAGAATTCGTCGAGGGCGACGAGGCCACCGAAGCGGATGCCAAGGCCCTCGATGGCGAGCGACGCCGCGCTCATCGCCAGGATCTTAGCCGCGCGGAAAGACCCGCGATGCCCTGCGGCGAGACGACGACGAAGGCCAGCAGCAGCAGCGAGAAGACCAGCGACATGTAGCGACCGAGCGCGCCCATCATCTCGGGCAACAGCACGAAGACCGCGGCGCCGATCGCCGGCCCGAAGGGATTGAGCACGCCCCCGATCACCGCGATGGCGATCAACCGTACCGATTCCAGGATACCGAATTGCGCGGGGTCCAGATACGTCGTCTGCAGCGCGAACAGCCCGCCCCCGAAGGCACCGAAGAAGGCCGAGAGCGCGAAGGCCAGCGCCTTGTAGTGCAGCACCGGAATGCCGACGGCCGACGCCGCGACCTCGCTCATGCGCAGCGCGGCGAAGGCGCGCCCGATGCGTGACGTCGCGAGCGCGTGCAGGAACCAGATGCTCAGCGCCGCCAGCGGCATCACCACGCCGTAGAGCTCGCCCGGCCGCGTCAGCATGCGCGCGCCGATTTCGAGCGGCGGCACGGCGAGGCCGACCGCCCCGCCCGTCCAATCCTCCATGTGCACCAGCAGCAGTTGCACGATGGCGCAGAGCGCCATGGTCGCGAGCGCGAGGTAGTGGTCCGCGACGCGCAACGACAGCAGGCCGAAGAGATAACCCACCCCCGCCGCGACGAGCGACATCACCGGCAGCCCGACCCAGTGCGGCAGCCCGGCCATGGTCGCGAGTTGCGCCGTGCCATAGGCGCCGAGTGCGGCGAAGCTCGCCTGCGCGATGGATATCTGGCCCGCGAGCCCGACCACGATGGCGAGCCCCGCGACCATGATGGAGGTCGAGCCGATCAGCCCGACGAGCGTGACGATGTGGGATGAGGCGAAGAAGGGCAGCGCGGCGAGCAGCGCCGCAAGGGCAAGGAGGAGAAGCCGCGCGATCATACCTTGCGCGCCTCCGCCCTGCCGAACAGACCCTGGGGCAGCAGCAGCACGCAGGCGATGAGCAGCGCGTAGGAGATGATGTCCTTCATCGCTGTGGAGACATAGACGCCGGCCGCCGTCTCCACGATGCCGAGCAGGATGCCGC
>JAYRQX010000306.1:0-4359 GCA_041910415.1 Acetobacteraceae bacterium
ATCGCCGACGAAGCGCCGGAACCCGGCTGGCGCTGGGCTGACCGGCTGCCGCTGCAAGCGCTGATCGTCGCCAACCTGGTGCCGCTGGGCGGCGTGCTGTTCTTCGGCTGGGACGTGCGCAACCTGCTGCTGCTCTACTGGCTGGAAAACCTGGTGGTCGGCTTCTATACCGTGCTGCGGATGTTTCGCGCGGGCGGCATCGTGGCATTCGGACTCTGTGTCTTCTTCGTCATCCACTACGGCTTCTTCACCGGCATCCACGGCCTGTTCGTGATGAGCTTCGGCAGCGTCGGCCGGCCCGAACCGAGCTGGCAGGCGGCCGAGTCGGCGGCGTGGCACGCGCTGCCCTTCCTGATGCCGCTGAACATGATCCTGGTCCTGGTCGGCTGGATCGCGCAGCACCAGCCGGGCCTGCTCGGCCTGCCGCTGCTGGCCTTCTTCGTCAGCCACGGCATCTCGACCTGGGCGCATCACTTCGTCGGCGACGAGGACGCCGGGCGCAATGCCGGACAGATCATGAACGACCCCTACAAGCGCATCGTCGCCCTGCACATCGCCATCATCGCCGGCGGCTTCCTGGTCATCTCCAGCGGCGGCGGCGGGCTGGCGCCGGTCCTGATGGTGCTGGTGGCGATGAAGATCGGCATCGACGTCGTGCTCCACCGCGGCGCCCATCGCCGCCGCCACGCCGCGCGCGCGCCGTCCCGCCAGGGCTGACTTTCGCCGCGCCTCGTGGCGGGGAACTTTTCCGCCGCGCGGCGTTCCCTAAGGGTTGAGCCCGATGCGCCGTGCCCCGCCATTCGGCGCGGCACGGATCATGCATTCCGCATTCAACGCCAACCCCTGGAGAAATTCATCCGATGACGACTACCCTCGACCGCTTCCTCGCCTGGCTGCCCGGCAACCTGGCCATGCCCGCCCGCATCCTGCTGATCCTGGTCCTCGCCGCCATTGCGCTGCGCGCCATCCACGTCGTCATCCCCCGTCTGCGCGAGGGCATCGCGCGCCGTCAGGATTCGGCCGAGGACGGTCAGCGCGTGCGCACGCTGTCGCGCGTGGTGCGCTATGCGCTCACCGTGGTCACCGTGGTGGTCGCCGCGCTGCTGGTGCTGGGCGAATTCGGCATTTCGGTGGCGCCCATCCTCGGCGCCGCCGGCGTGGTGGGGGTGGCCGTCGGCTTCGGCGCGCAGAGCCTGGTGAAGTAGTCCTTCACCGGTTTCTTCCTGCTGCTGGAAAACCAGATCCGCATCGGCGACGTGGTCGAGGCCGGCGGCAAGGCCGGTTTGGTGGAGGAACTCACCTTGCGCTACCTGCGCCTGCGCGACTACTCGGGCAACGTTCATTTCGTGCCCAACGGCGAAATTTCGGTGGTCACCAACATGAGTCTCGGCCACGCCTATTCGGTGATCGACGTTGGCGTCGCCTACGGCGAGGAGGTGGACAACGTCATCGCCGTGATGCGCGAAGTCGGTGACGCGCTGCGCGACGACGCGGAGTATGCGGCGAAGATCCTCGAGCCGCTGGAGATCGCCGGTGTCGACCAGTGGGCCGATTCCTCGGTGGTGATCCGCTGCCGCTTCCGCGTCAAGCCGCTGGAGCAATGGGGCGTGCGCCGCGAATACCTGCGCCGGCTGAAGGCCGCCTTCGACCGCGAAGGCATCGAGATACCCTTCCCGCATGTGAAGATCGTCGCGCCGACGGCGATTGCCGCCTGACCATCGCGTAAGCAGCGCGGATGTCGAGTTGACATAGGTCAACCGGTTTCGCCGCGCCCGGCATAAGCTCATGCCATCCGTGCCGAATGACCTCGAACCCGCTGTTTCCGTGTACGACATGCGTCTCGCAGGAACGCCGATCGTTGGGTTTCTCGCGCTGTTTCTTCCGGCGGTCGTCCTTATTGGCGCCGGGGCATACCTGTTCGGCAGCACGGAGATACGCTATCAGCGCGAGCATCTCGAGGCGGCCGATCGCGCGACGGTCACGCTGGCCGCCAGCGCGGTGCGTCGGAGCCTGCGCCATGTCACCGCCGATGTGGAGTTTCTGACCGCGCAGCCCGACCTGCGGCGGGCGATCGGCATGTCCGACGCCGCCAGCCTGGAGCGCCTGGGCGAGCAGTTTGCCGCCTACGCCGAGGCCCACGGCTATTTCGACCAGTTGCGCTGGATCGATGAACGCGGGATGGAGCGGGTGCGCGTCAATAATGTCAATGGCACCGCGGAGATGGTTCCGGCGGAGGCCCTGCAGGACAAATCCCGGCGCGGCTACTTCGTCGAGGGCATGAAGATGGCGGCGGGCAGCGTCTACGTCTCGCCGCTCGATCTCAACGTCGAGAATGAACAGGTCGAGGTGCCGCACAAGCCCATGATCCGTTTCGCCGCGCCGGTGTATTCGGCGGCCGGACGCCATCGCGGGCTGGTGGTGATCAACTACCTGGGTCGTTTCCTCACCGCCGACTTCCGCGACGCGGTGGGGGAGAATGCGGGGCGCATGATGCTGCTCAATCGCCATGGCTACTGGCTGAGCAGCCCCAGGCAGGAAGACGAGTTCGGCTTCATGTTCGGCCGCGAGTCCACGCTGGGCGCGCGGGCGCCGGCGGTATGGGCCGCGATGCAGCAGTCCGATGCCGGGCGGGTGGAGGACGCGGCGGGCGTGTGGACCTGGGAGAGCTTCTTCCCGCTCAAGGAGATCGAGGCCGGGGACCAGACGGGTGAATTGAAGCTGAACATCGCCGGCAAGTACGATTACCTCTGGCATTCCGTGATGCTGCTGCCGCACGCCAGGATCGAGGCGCTTGAACGCCGTGTGTGGACCAAGGTGGGCGTCAACCTCGGCCTGCTGATCGCCATCGCGGCGGCCGTTAGCGCGTGGCTCGCCCGCTATCGCGCGCAGATCGTCAGCCTCAACCAGCAGTTGAGCGAGCGGGCGGAGGCCGCGGAAGCCGCGAGCCGCGCCAAGGCCAGCTTTCTCGCCAACATGAGCCACGAGATTCGCACGCCGATGAACGCCATCCTCGGCATCGTCTATCTGCTGGAGCGGCGCGATCTGCCGGGCGACGCGGCCCAGCAGTTGCACCGCATCGGCCAGGCCGGGCGCTCGCTGCTCGGCATCATCAACGACATCCTGGATTTCTCGAAGATCGAGGCCGGTCACCTGCAGCTCGAAAAGCGCCCCTTCCGCCTGCGCGACGTGCTCGACAACCTGTCGACCATCATGGCCGCCAGCAGTGGCGACAAGGACATCGAACTGTCGATCGCCGAGCCGCCGGCCGACGTCGACCAGTTGCAGGGCGATGGCCTGCGCCTGGAGCAGGTGCTGATCAATCTCGTCGGCAACGCGATCAAGTTCACCACGCACGGGCATGTCGGGCTGGCGGTCACCGTGGTCGACGCCGACGAGCGCGAGGCCACGCTGCGCTTCTCGGTCACCGACACCGGCATCGGCATCGCGCCCGACGCGCTGGGCGCGATCTTCGCGCCCTTCGCCCAGGCCGACGCCTCGACCACCCGCCGCTTCGGCGGCACCGGCCTGGGGCTGGCGATCAGCCGGCGTCTGGTCGATCTGATGGGCGGCACGCTGGAAGCGACCAGTGCGCCGGGCGAAGGCAGCGAATTCTCGTTTGTCGCGCGCTTCGAGCGGCTTGCGGCGAGCAGCGTCTCGGCGCCGGAAATGGCCGCGCTGAAGGTGCTGATCGCCGACGACAGTCTGATCGCGCGCACTGCGATCGCCAACCTGGCCGCGGCGATGGGCTGGACGCTGACATTGGCCGACACCGGCGCGGCGGCGGTGGAAGCGGCAATTGCCGCGCGTGCCAGCGGCACACCCTGCGACGTGATCGTGCTCGACTGGAAGATGCCGGTGATGGATGGCCTGGCGGCGGCGCGGGCGATCCGCGAGTCCGGGGGTGCGGCGGGCGGCGAGGCGGGCGAGCCGATCATCGTGATGGTCACCGCGTACTCGCAGGACGAGCTGACGCGCCACCCCGACGCGGCGCTGGTCGATGCCGTGCTGAGCAAGCCGGTGACCACCTCGGGCCTCTACAACGCCGTCGCCCGCGCCCGGCAGCGCCGGACGGGTCGCGCACCTGAGCATCTTCCCGAGGCGCGGCGCCTCGCGGGCCTGCGCCTGCTGGTGGTCGATGACAGCGAGATCAACCGCGATGTCGCGGTGGAGATCTTTCGCGGCGAGGGCGCGGTGGTGTCCACCGCCAACGACGGCGACAAGGCGTTGGCCTGGCTGGGGGTCCATGGCGACGAGGTCGACGCGGTGCTGATGGACGTGCAGATGCCGGTCATGGATGGCCTGACCGCCATCCGCATCATCCGCGGCGAACTGGGCCTGACCCGCCTGCCGGTGATCGCC
>JAYRQX010000307.1:0-4014 GCA_041910415.1 Acetobacteraceae bacterium
GGCCGGCGCCTCGTGCTCACCGCCGCGCATTGCCTGGTGGACGAGGCGCGGGGCCGCCTCGTCGCGCCGCCCGCGGCCTATTTCGTGCTCGGCGACGGCACCACCCTCCGCGCCGCCTCCTATCGCGTCGGGCCGGGCTTCATCCCGGCGCGGCAGGAACCCTGGCGCGCCGACTGGGCCTTCGTGACGCTCGATGCCGAGGCGCCCGCCCTGGTGCGTCCCCTGCCCCTGCTGCGTGAGCCGCCGGAGGCCGGTCGCGCCCTGGCGCTCGCCGGCTGGCAGCATGACCGGCCGGGCCTGCTCAGCCTCGATGCGGACTGTCGGGCGCTGGGGGTCGCGACCTATGGCGCCCAGGGGCTGCTGATCCAGCACAGCTGCGCCGGCACCTTCGGCAGCAGCGGCGCCCCGATCCTGACCCTCGATGCGGAACGGCGCTGGGTCATCATCGGCGTCCAGGCCAAGGCGGCGCTCGGCGCGCGCTTCGGGGTCGCGGTGCCGGCCTTCGCCCTGCCGGCGCCCTGACCCTATTCGCGTTCCAGGCGCTCGATATCGTCGTCCGACAGCCCGAAATGGTGCCCGACCTCGTGGATCAGCACGTTGCGGACAAGCCGGAACAGCTCCTCGCCGGTCTCGATCCATTCGATCAGGATCGGCTCCCTGTACAGAATAATCTGGTCGGGCTGGCCAGGCACGTCGGCGACGCTCTTCTCGGTCAGCGGCACGCCGCGGTAGAGGCCGGTCAGTTCCCAGGGGCTTTCCAGCCCCATCTCCTCCACCGTCTCCTCATCGGGAATATCCTCGACGATGATCGCGGCGCCGCGCACCATCTCGCGCAGCATCTCCGGGATGGCGCCAAGGGCCTGCTCGGCCATCTCGACGAGATCCTCGAGCGATGGCGGCGTGGTGAAGCGGAAGGGGTTGTTCGACATGGGGCGCATCCGCCCTGATGCGGGGCGCCCCGTCAAGCCGGGAAGGAGGTTTTTTATGGTCGCGAAACTGGATGCCGCGGCGCGGGCCGCGCTCCCCGCCGCCCTGCCGGGCTGGCGGCCCGCGGAAGGACGCGACGCCATTGCCCGCACCTTCCGCTTCGCCGATTTCTCGGAAGCCTTCGCCTTCATGACGCGGGTCGCCATGCTGGCCGAGAAGCACGACCATCATCCCGAATGGTCCAATGTGTGGAACCGGGTAGAGATCCTGCTCGCCACCCATGACGCGGGCGGGCTCACCGCGCGCGACGTGGCGCTCGCGCAGGCGATCGATGCGCTACTCTGACCGGATCGTGCGCCAGAGGCGCTGCGTCAGCGCGAGCGCGAGCAGCCCCTGCAGCGCGACGATTGCGGTCGCCCAGGGCGCGCCGATCCATTCGGCGAGCAGGCCCACATAGATGAAGCCGATCGGCCCCGTGCCGATGCACATGGTGAGGATGCCGAGCACGCGGCCGCGCAGCTCGGCCGGCGCGGCGATGTAGACGAGCGTCGCCTGCATGATGCTGAACCCCGCCTGCGCGAAGCCCACCGTCGAGAGTGCGGCGGCGGCGAGGACAAGGTTCGGCGTCAGCGCGAAGGCCAGCATCATGGCCAGGTAGAGCGTGACCCCCCCGATATAGCAGGCCCTGTAGTGCCGCGGCCCCACCAGCAGCGCGACCGCGACCGCGCCGGCAAAGGCGCCGATCCCTTCCAGGCTACCCATGACGCCGACGCCTTCGGGGCCCAGATGGAGCTGGTCGCGCCCGATGACCGGGATCATCGAGGTGCAGGGCCAGCCGAAGATGTTGAAGATGATGGTGACCGAAAGCGTGCCCATCAGTCCGCGATCCTGCCGCACCACGGCCATGCCTTCGGCAATCCGCGCCAGCACCGATCCTGCGCTGCCCGTCACGACGGGGTTGCGTGCCTGGATGCGCAGCGCCGAGACCAGGCCGAGCGCGTAGAAGGCCGCGCCGGCGAGGAAGGTCCCTTCGATGCCGAAGGTCGCGAGCAGCACGCCGCCCACCGTCGGCCCCAGCATGCGGCTGGCATTGTTGGTGCCGACATCGACCGACATGGCCGATCCCATGGAGGACGCGCCCGCCACCTGGCCGATCAGCGCGCGCCGCACCGGATTGTCCGCGGCCCAGGAGAGGCCGTTGATGAAGCTCGCCACCGCGAGGTGCCAGACCTCCAGCATGCCGGCCCTGGCCAGCACCGCGAGCACGAGGGAGGTCGCGAGGGAGCCGAGCATGATGGCGACGAGCCCGGTGCGCTTCTCGATCCGCTCGGCGAGCGCGCCGATCAGCGCGCCGAAGAGCCCCATCGGCAGCACGCGCAGCATGGTGACCATGGAGACGAGGAAGGCCGATCCCGTCTCGGCATAGACGAAGACGCCGATGGCCAGCGTCTCCAGCCAGCGCACCGCGAAGATGACGAGGCCCACCACCCAGAGGCGCAGGAAGTCGCGGTTGCGGAAGAGCGCGCGCCAGGAAGGGCGGGCGTCGTCGCGTGTCTCTGAATCCATTGATCCGGCGTTTCGTCCCGCCCGCATCCTCGGCCGGGCGGCGCGCGGCGTAAAGCGTTCGCATGTCTCTCGCGCGTGGCCGCCCCACCAGCCCCACGCGCGTCAACCGCGCCGCGCGCGTCAGGCGCTGCGCGCCATCAGACCGCCATCCACCAGAAGTTCCGTGCCGGTGATGTATTTCGCTTCGTCGGAAGCCAGGAACACCGCCGCATGGGCGATGTCCCAGGCATCGCCGCGGCGGCCGAGCGGCACGCGCGTCTTCGCCTCCTCCCGCAGCTCGTCCAGGTTCTTGCGCCCCTTCTGCTTCGCGACGCGCACCGCGAGAAGCGGCGTGTCGATCATGCCGGGGATGATGGTGTTGCAGCGGATGCCCCGGGGTCCGTACTGCACGGCGATCTGCCGCGTGAACTGCACGAGCCCGGCCTTGGAGGCGGAATAGCCGACATGGTGATGGCCGAGATGCGCCATGCCGCCGATGGAGCCCACCGTCGTGATCACGCCCGCGCCCTGCGCGACCATGGCCGGCAGCACCGCCTTCGCGGCCAGGAAGGCGCTGGTGAGGTTCAGGTCGAGCTGGCCGCGGAACTCCGCGACCGACATCTCCTCGGGTCCGCCGGGGATGGAGCCGCCGACATTGTGGTGCAGGATGTCGATCCGCCCGAAGGCCGCGAGCCCTCGCGCGACCATGTCGCGGACATCCCGTTCCGCCGTCACGTCGGCGGCGATAACCAGCGACTGCCCGCCCTCGCCGGCGATGGTGCGGCCGGTCTCGGCGGCCGCGGCCTCGTCGCGGTCCACGAGCGCGACCTGCGCGCCCTCGCGCGCGAACAGCACCGCGGTCGCGCGGCCATTGCCCCAGTCGGGGCCGACGGAGCCCGCGCCGGTGACGATCGCGACCTTGCCGGCAAGCCGTCCTGCCATGGCCGTCACTCGTTCAGGTTCACGGTGCGGCCGACCTCGCGCCAGAGCGCCAGGATCTCTTCCGTCTGCCGTTGATGCTCGTCGGGGGCGTTGCCGATCGGGACATAGCCGAGCTCGGTCAGCCGCGCGGCCAGCGGCTGGTCCCGCATGGTCGCCACCGCCTCGTCCCGCAGGCGCTGGCGGATCGGCATGGGCGTTCCCGCCGGGACGTGCAGGCCCCAGACGCTCGTGACATCCGCGCCGGCCAGCCCGGCCTCGGTGAAGGTCGGAATCTGCGGCATGGCGGGCGCACGCTGCGATCCCGTCAGCCCCACCGCGCGGACCTGCCCGCCTTCGATCAGCTGCCGCGCGGAGGACAGGCCGCCGAACTGCATGTCCACCTGCCCGCTGAGCAGCGCGTTGATCGCATCGCCCGAGGAGCGGAAGGGCACATGCGTCATGCGCGTGCCCGCGCGCAGGTTCATCAGCACGCCCGCGAAATGGGTGGAGGCGCCGACGCCGCCCGAGGCATAGGTCAGCCGCCCCGGATTGGCCCGCGCATGGTCCAGCAGTGCGCGCAGGCTGGTCGCCGGCACGCGCGGGTTCAGGATCAGCACCACC
>JAYRQX010000308.1:0-6411 GCA_041910415.1 Acetobacteraceae bacterium
CGAGGCCGGACAGGACGACGATGAGCGCCAGTCCGACGAGCCAGAGCCAGACCATCCGCGCCTCGCTGGTGCGCGGCGTCCTGAGCCCCATGACCAGCGAGCCCACGAAGGTCCAGGCGATGATGCCGATCACGCCGAGCGCGGTGACCGCGCGCGCCCCCACGCGCGCAAGCACGGATCGCGCCGCCACCGGCCATCGGAACCCTGTTTCCCCCGCGCTCATGGCGTGCATCGTCAGAAGGGGCGGCTCAGGCTGAACATCACGCGGCCTTCGCAGATCTTCTGCCCGCCTGCGCAGTCGGACTGGGAGATGCTGGTGCCGTACCAGCCGACGGATGCGGAGAAGCCGAAAGGCAGCGGGCGGGAGATGCCGGCGGAGTACCAGAGGTAGTCGGGCGTGCCGTAGCGGGTGTTGTTGCGGATGGTGATGTAGCCGAGGCGGCCCTGGGCCACGAATTCGAAGGGCAGCTGCACATCGATGCCGCCTTCGACATAGAGGCTGGTGCCGGATTGCAGCTGGTAGTCCGGTGAGAAGAAGAGGCCGCCCATGAGCTTGACGGGCCCGATCTCGCGGGAGGCGCGGAGCGCGACCTCGAAGTAGTTCAGGTCGTAGCCGCCGATGGGCTGCCGGTAGCCGGGATAGGCGTAGAGGATGGCGCCGATGTCCCAGTTGATGGTGGCGGCGGTGAAGCGGTAGCCGGCATAGACGTCCACTTCCTGGCGGGCATTGGTACCCTGGAAGGCGACGTTGGAGACGAAGGCGCCGACATAGACGCCGGAGGAATGCGTCATCTCGACCGTGCCCTGGCCGGCCCAGCGGTTCCGCGTCTGGCTGATGCCGCGGAAGAGGTAGTCGGACAGGACGGCCGGGTTGAGGGTGACGGCGAGGCCGGTCTCGCCGATCGCGATCTCGGCGCGGGCCGAGGGCGCGGCGGCGATGCCGAGGGCCGTTGCCGCCACGAAGCAGAGGGCGAGTGCGCGCATGCGCATGACGACGGTCTCCTGGAAAGTCGGGGTCGCGCTCAGTGCAGCGCGTCGAGGGCGAGGTTGAGCCGCAGCACATTGACGCGCGGCTCGCCGAGGATGCCGAACTCGCGCCCCTCGGTGTGCTGGGCGACGAGCGCGGCGACGCGCGCTTCCGGCAGGCCGCGCGCCGCGGCGATGCGCGCCACCTGGCGGCGCGCGTTCTCGGGCGTGATGTGCGGGTCCAGCCCCGAGCCCGAGGCGGTGGCGGCGTCCGCCGGCACCGGCCCGCCGCCCAGCTCCGCAACGCGCTCCCGGATGGCATCGCGCAGCGATGCGCTGGTCGGTCCGAGTTGCGAGGCGGCGGAAGCCGCCGCGTTGTAGGGCGCGGCGCGCGTCTGCCCAGGATTGTCCGGATCGGCCTCGGTGGTGGCGGAGGGGCGGGGATGGAACCAGCGCGGCCCCAGGAAATTCTGGCCGAGTAGGGCGGAGCCGACGACACGCCCGTTGCGCTCGATCAGGCTGCCGCGCGCCTGGTGGGGGAAGGCCACCTCGGCGATGACGGTCATGGCGAGCGGCGCGGCGAGGCCGAGCAACAGGGTGAAGGAACCCACCACGGCAAGGGCGGGACGAATGATCGCGGTCATGTCAGGCAAGCCCCGGAAGAGTGAGAAGCAGGTCGATGATCTTGATGCCGAGGAACGGCGCGACGATGCCGCCAATGCCGTAGATCAGCAGGTTCCGCCGCAGCAGCGCCGCCGCGCCGACGGGCGCGTACTGCACGCCGCGCAGCGCCAATGGCACCAGCGCCGCGATGATCAGCGCATTGAAGATGACCGCGGACAGGATCGCGCTTTCCGGGCTCGCCAGGCGCATGACGTTCAGGGCCTGCAGCTCCGGATAGGACGCGACGAAGATCGCCGGCAGGATGGCGAAGTATTTCGCGACGTCGTTGGCGATGGAGAAGGTCGTCAACGCGCCGCGCGTGATGAGCAGCTGCTTGCCGATCTCCACCACCTCGATCAGCTTCGTGGGATCGCTGTCGAGGTCCACCATGTTGCCCGCCTCGCGCGCCGCCTGGGTGCCGGTCTGCATGGCGAGCCCCACATCGGCCTGGGCCAGCGCCGGCGCGTCGTTGGTGCCGTCGCCGCACATGGCGACGAGGCGTCCCTCGGCCTGCTGCGCGCGGATATAGGCGAGCTTGTCCTCGGGCTTTGCCTCGGCGAGGAAGTCGTCGACGCCTGCTTCCGTCGCGATGGCTGCGGCGGTCAGGCGGTTGTCGCCGGTGACCATCACCGTGCGGATGCCCATCCGCCGCAATGCGGCGAAGCGATCACGGATACCGGGTTTGACGATGTCCTTCAGCTCGATCGCGCCGAGGATCACGCCATCGCGCGCCACCGCGAGCGGCGTCGCGCCCTGGCGGGACATGCGGTCGATCTCGGCGCGCAGCGCGGGCGGCACGTCCACGCCGAGGCGCGCGCCCAGCGCATCCACCGCGCCCTTGCGGAAGGCGCCGCGGGCGGGGATGTCGATGCCGGAGATGCGCGTCTGCGCCGTGAAGGGCACGACGGCGGCATCCGCCGGCACGGCCGGCGCTGCCACGCCGTGACGGTCCCGCGCGAAGGTCAGGATGGAGCGGCCTTCCGGCGTCTCGTCGGCCAGGCTCGCCAGCACCGCGGCCTCGGCGACCTCGGTCTCGGTGCAGCCGGGCGCGGCAACGAAGGCCGCGGCCTGGCGGTTGCCGAAGGTGATGGTGCCGGTCTTGTCCAGCAGCAGCACGTCCACGTCTCCCGCCGCCTCCACTGCACGGCCGCTGGTGGCCAGCACGTTGAAGCGCACCAGCCGGTCCATGCCCGCGATGCCGATGGCGGAGAGCAACCCGCCGATCGTCGTCGGGATCAGCGTCACCAGCAGCGCGGCCAGGACAGGCACGGAAGGCGGCTGCCCGTTCCAGGAGGCGAGGTTGACCAGCGTGACGACCGCGATCAGGAAGATGATCGTCATCCCGGCGAGCAGGATGTCGAGCGCGATCTCGTTCGGCGTCTTCTGGCGCGACGCACCCTCGACCAGGGCGATCATGCGGTCGAGGAAGGTCGCGCCGGGCGCCGCCGTGATGCGCACCACGATCCAGTCGGAAACGACGAGCGTGCCGCCGGTGACCGCGCTGCGGTCGCCGCCGCTCTCGCGGATCACGGGCGCGGATTCGCCCGTGACCGCGGCCTCGTTCACGCTGGCGATGCCCTCGATCACCTCGCCGTCGGAGGGGACGAGGTCGCCGGTCTCCACCAGCACGATATCGCCCACGCGCAAATCCGTCGCGCTGCGCCATTCGTAGCGGGAGCGGTCCTGCGCGCGTGCCAGCAGCTTCGCGCGCGCCTCGGTCCGTGCGCGGCGCAGGCTTTGCGCCTGCGCACGGCCGCGGCCTTCGGCGATGGCCTCGGCGAAGGTGGCGAAGGCCACCGTCAGCCAGAGCCATAGGGCGATGCCGGCCTGAAAGCCCCAGGGCTCGGCGTGCAGGGCGGCGCGCAGCGCGAGCAGCGTCACCATGGCAGCCACCACCTCGGTGACGAAGATCACGGGGTTACGCAGCAGCGTGACCGGGTTGAGCTTGCGCAGCGCGTCCAGCGCGGCGCGCAGGACGAGCGCGCGGTCGCCGAACAGGCTGGCCGATGCGCGCGTGGAACGCCGCGCCTCGCCGGCATGCATCGCGGGGGTCATATCCATGTCCATGGCTTTCAGAAGGTGCGGCCGGCGAGACCGGCGAAGTGCTCGGCCAGCGGGCCGAGCGCGAGGGCCGGCATGAACTGCAGCCCGCCGACGATCAGGATCACGCCCGCGACCAGGCCGGCGAAGAGCGGCCCATGCGTCGGAAAGGTGCCCGCCGACGGCGCCAGCTTGATCTTGGCCCCGATCGAGCCTGCGATCGCCATGACGGGCACGACATAGGCGAAGCGACCGAGCAGCATGGCGATGCCGAGCGTCGTGTTCATCCACGGCGTATCCGCCGTGAGGCCGCCAAAAGCCGAGCCGTTGTTCCCCGCGCCCGAGCTGTAGGCGTAGAGCATTTCCGTCAGGCCATGCGGCCCCTGGTCCTGGATGGACGACACGGCGAATGGCAGCACCAGGGCGGTGGCGGTGAAGCCCAGGATCGCGATGGGCAGCACCAGCACGGCGAGCATGGCGAGCTTCACCTCCTTCGCCTGCACCTTCTTGCCCAGATATTCCGGCGTGCGCCCGACCATCAGCCCGGCGATGAACACCGACAGCAGCGCGAAGACGAGCATGCCGTAGAGGCCCGACCCCACGCCGCCCGGCAGCACCTCGCCAAGCTGGATCAGGAAGAGCGGCACGGCGCCGCCGAGGGCGGTGAAGCTGTCGAACATCGCGTTCACCGCGCCGCAGGACGCGCCCGTCGTCGTTGCCGTGAACAGCGCGGCGAGCGCGAGGCCGAAGCGGACCTCCTTGCCCTCCATGTTGCCCTGCGCCGCATCGAGGCCGGCCGCGATGTGGATCGCGTTGCCGCCTGCTTCCGCCGCGTAGATGAAGGCGGTCGCGGCGACGATGTAGCCGAGCATGACGAGGAACAGCACGCGCCCCTGCCGCACATCGCCCGCGATGTGGCCGAAGGTGAGCGCCAGCGCGAAGGGAATGACCTGGTGCGACCAGATCTGCAGCGCGGTCGCAAGCGCCGACGGCCCTTCGAAGGGATGCGCCGAGTTCACGCCGAAGAAGCCGCCGCCATTGGTGCCGAGATGCTTGATCGCGATCTGGAAGGCTGCCGGTCCGAGCGGGATGGTCTGCGTCGCGCCTTCCAGCGTCGTCGCCTCCCCATAGGCCGCAAGCGTCTGTGGCATGCCCATGGCGACGAAGGCGAGGCCGACCACGGCGGCCAGCGGCAGCAGCACATAGAGGGTGATGCGCACGAAGTCGGCCCAGAAATTGCCGAGATCCTTCAGCCCGCCCTTGGCGAAGGCGCGGCTTACCGCGAGCGCCAGCGCGATGCCGGTGGAAGCTGACAGAAAATTCTGCACCGTCAGCCCGACCATCTGGCTGAGGTAGCTCATCGCGGACTCGCCGCTATAGGCCTGCCAGTTCGTGTTGGTGACGAAGGAGATCGCGGTGTTGAAGGCGAGCCAGGGCGAGAGCCCGTCGAAGCCCTGCGGATTCAACGGCAGCGCGCCCTGCAATCGCAGCAGGGCGTAGAGCACCGCGAAGCCCGTGGCGTTCGCGGCCAGCATGGCGATCGTGTAGCCGCGCCAACCCATGCCGCGTGCGGCGTCGATGCCGGACGCGGCGTAGATCAGGCGTTCCAGGGGTTCCAGGAAGGTCACGCGCCCTGCCGCGACCGCGGCGATGTAGCGTGCGAGGGGGATAGCCGCCGCGATGATCGCGGCGAGCACGAGCGCGATCTGCGCCCAGCCGAGGAGAGTCATGAGGTCAAAGATCCTCGGGGCGCAACAGCGCCCACAGCAGATAGAGGAAGAGGCCGGCGCTCACGCCGCCGCCCAGGATGAGCTCGGTCATGGCGGCGCTCAGACGCGGTCGCAGACATGCGCGTAGAGCGCGAGCAGCGCAAAGCCACCCAGGCCGAGGGCAAGGAGGAGGATGTCGAGCATGATCGGTTCCCGCTGGAGCCCGACCATGATCGGATGACGCATCAGGATGCGAGACGGCATGCGGTGGCGGATGATAAGGAACCCATAAGTACCGTGGCGCGGCATTCCCGTAAGATCGGTGATTGAGGACGATGAGCGACGCGTGTTGAGAGAACACGCCACGGCGGCCTGCAGCACGGCGCCTGGGAAGCGCGGCACGGCCTGATCGACAGCCATGGCGCGGCCGGGCTTGACATTCATATAAGGTTTTACTTATTCAGATAAACCTTATTGAAAGCTCCCGGCATGCCGCCGCTCGCATGGCTCGCCATGATCGCCATCGTCTTCGCCGCCACGCCGGCTCATGCGCAGGAGCGGTTCACCGTCACCCGCCAGACCGTGGAGGACCGTCGTCCGGTCCTGGCCACGGTCGAGAGCATCCGCCAGGTGGAAGCGCGCACGCGCATGGCCGGCACGCTGCGCAGCCTGTCGATCCGGGAAGGGGACGCGGTGGCGACCGGCCAGGTCCTGGCCGTTGTCGAGGATCCGAAGCTCGCGCTCCAGATCGTGGCGCTCGATGCGCGCATGGCGGCGCAGCTGGCGCAGCGCCGCCAGGCCGGGCTGGAACTGGAGCGCACGCGCCAGCTGCGCGCCACGGGTGCGGCCACCCAGGCCCGGCTGGACGATGCGCAGACGGCCCATGATGTGGTGGAAGCCCAGATCGCCGCGACACAGGCCGAGCGCGCTGTGATCGAGCAGCAGCAGCGCGAGGGCCAGGTGCTGGCGCCCCAGGCCGGGCGTGTGCTGCGGGTGCGCGGCACGGTGGGTGCCGTGATGACGCCGGGGGAGA
>JAYRQX010000309.1:0-4312 GCA_041910415.1 Acetobacteraceae bacterium
ACCACAAGGCCGAAGGTCCCCTGCCCCCGGTGCTGGCCGCGGTGAACCCGAACCGGCTCGATTGCCGCTCGGGCCTCCGGCACATCTGCGCCGCGGCGGTCTGCTTCCTGGCCGTGGTCGCGACGGTGCGCGCGCTGCGCCGCGCGGGCTACTTCGCCGGCCGTGCCGAGCCGCCGCTGATGGATCTGCTCGACCTGGTCGCCCTGGCCACGGTCTGCGACGTCATGCCACTCACCGGCATCAACCGCGCGCTGGTGGCGCAGGGGCTGAAGATTCTCGGCCGCCGCGGCCGCCCCGGCCTCGCCGCGCTGCTCGACGTGACGGGCGCGCGCGACGCGCCCTCGGCGCACACGCTCGGCTTCCTGCTGGGGCCTCGCATCAATGCCGGCGGACGCATCGCCAAGGCGGATCTCGGGCTGCAACTGCTGCTCTCGGACGACCCGATCGACGCGCGGGCCATGGCCGAGCAGCTGGACGCGGTGAATCGCCGCCGTCAGGAGGTGGAGGGCGATGTCCTCGGCGCCGCCTTCGCCATGGCGGAACGCCAGTCCCAGGACGGCCGCGCCGTGTTGCTGCTGTGCGGCGAGGGCTGGCATCCCGGCGTCGTCGGCATCGTCGCCGGGCGCGTGAAGGAGAAGTTCAACCGCCCGACGCTGGTGGCCGGCGTGAATGACGGCATCGCCAAGGGCTCCGGCCGCTCGGTCCCCGGCGTGGATCTCGGCGCCGCGGTGATCGCTGCGCGCCAGCACGGCATTCTCGAGACGGGCGGCGGCCACGCCATGGCCGCGGGTTTTTCGCTGCAGCCAACGCGCGCCGAGGCGTTCCACGCCTTCCTGGAAGACCGGCTGCAGCACGCCGCGGCCTTGCCGGGGGCGGCCGACCTGCCGGTGGAAGGCGCGCTCGGCGTCACCGCCGCGACCGTTGCCATGGCGCGGCAGGTCGAACGCCTGGCGCCCTTCGGCGCCGGCAACGAGGAGCCCGTCTTCGCCGTGACGCGCGCGCGCATCGTGCGCGCGGACCGTCTGGGCAAGGAGGGGGCGACCGTCCGCGCGATCGTCGAGGGCGAGGAAGGCGGGCGGCTCAAGACCATCTCCTTCCGCGCCAAGGACGGGCCGCTGGCGAGCCTGCTGCTGGCTGGCGATCGGGTGCCGCTGCACCTCTGCGGCCATCTGCGCGCCGAGCGCTGGAACGACCTGGAAAGCGCCTGCCTGCAGGTGGTGGATGCCGCGATCGCAAAATGACGCGTCGCGGCTTGACCCTGCTGCGCGGGCGTTCTACCGGAGCGCCTCTCCGGCCTTTGTCCCCTTCGTCTAGAGGCCTAGGACACCGCCCTTTCACGGCGGCGACACGGGTTCGAATCCCGTAGGGGACGCCACTTCGGATTAAACTGGGAACCGAATTCCCTCGGGTTCTCGGACCCGTTGGACATGGCTGCGCCGATCAGGGCGGTGGTCGGTCCAGAAATCCTGATCTCGTTGTCGCTGACCAGGACATGGCTGATGAATAGCCGCAGATCGGCTCGGCGGAATGGCGGGTCGCCTGTCATACCCATCTCAGAAATTCTGACTGACTGGAGGTAGGGGAAGTCGTTGAGGGATGCGACGCGTCCTGGCTCTGCGGTCATGCGGTTCCAGGCGTCGCAGCAGCCATCGATGATGTCGTCGAGGTCGCGGAACAGGCGGAGCGAGAGGTACCGGTCCCGCAGGTGGAGCCACAGACGTTCGGCAGGGTTCAGCTTCGGACTATAGGGCGGCAGGAAGACCAGGCTGACATTGGCGGGCACGATGATCTCGCCGGCGGTGTGCCAGCCCGCACTGTCGAGCAGGAGGGCGGCGTGTATGCCCTGTGGCAGCGCGGCGGCGAAGCGGTCGAGGAAGACCTGCATGGCGGCGGCGCCGACCTCGGTCCCCACCAATCCGCAGCAACCGTCCGATCATGTCGAGATTATTACAGAATATCCTGCACGCGCCCGGTAGAGGCTATGAAGCAGTGTGGATTGTTCGGCATCCCCTCCATTCGATGGAGCGAAGCATGGCATCGCATCGCCGCCCGATTCTTCTCTTGCCGGCCGTCGCGCTCGCCTTCGCGAGCCGTCCCGCGTGCGCCTTCGTGCTGGTCACGTCCGAGGAGGCGGCCGCCGCCCACGCTGCCGAGATCGCCAGCTTTTCAAGATCCCTTCGACAGACAACGCCGCCGTCTCCGCCAAGCAGCCCTTCCGATCCAAACCTTCCCCAGATTGTGGTCGTGCAGCCTCAAGAGGCCGGCACGCTGACCTCTCCGCTGACGATCATTCTCCGCTTCCGATCGGCGGCCGACGCACAAATCGTGCCCACGAGCTTCCGTGCGCGCTACGGACTGCTGAGCCTCGATATCACGAACCGCCTCCTGCCTTACGCGCGCCTGGATGCATCGGGGCTCAACGCAGAAAACGCGGCGTTGCCCAGCGGATCGCATCGCGTGCAAGTGCAGATCGCCGACACCCGAGGCCGCATCGGCGAGCGTGCGTTTCGCTTCATGGTGGCCTAACCGCCGCCGGACATATCACTCGGGGGACGGGTTCCGGATGCCTGTTCGCCTGCGCTCACCCTGGCCGGTGGACGGCGCACAACTTGTTCCCATCGGGGTCCCGCAGATACGCCAGATAGACGGCGCCGGAAGCGCCCTGTCGCAGGCCAGGCGGGTCTTCGATCGAGGCGCCACCGTGTTCCACGCCTGCCTTGTGCCAGGCTGCCGCCTGCTCGGCGCTCGCCATCGCAAACCCGATCGTGCCGCCATTGGCGTGCGTCGCCGGCTGCCCATTGATCGGGCTCGTGACCATGAAGCGCCCGCCATTGTGGGCATAGATCAGGCGCCCCTTCGGGTCCTGAATGCCGGGCTTGCCTCCCATGGCTGTGAACAGCGCATCGTAGAAGGCCTTGGACCGCGCGATGTCGTTGCTGCCGATCATGACGTGAGTGAACACATGAACCTCCCTGTTCCCCGCCGGTGCGGGGCAGCCGAGGCTGGACCCATGCCAAGGCTCGCGCAACTCCGGGCAGGACGACAGGCGTCTAATACCCGCGGTCCTGATGCGTGACCGCATCAGGCCCCCCTCAGACGCCGGGCGCAAACCTCCGGTTTGCTTGGCTCGCCGGACCACCGGCGGATCAGCTTCGCTGACCGCGGGCGGGCCGCATTCGCGGCCTCGGCACGAGTCAATGCCTCGTGCCGCAGGTATCAGTCGCCGGCGCGCGCCTCCGCGCGCTTGGCTACGCAGGACCGCCGGCGGTGGCCATGCGGCCGCTCGGCCAGCTTCGCCCGCCGCAGGTTCCAATCAATCAGATTCAGTATCAGCATCGCCTCGTGACCGGGGCACCCCGCAGCGAGCCGTGCGAGGCGCTTCATCACTTCATCGCAGATCGGGACCGCCGTGTGGGTGGTCTGCTTCTTTCCCCTTCCCTTCGCACTGGTTGGGCCCATGACTCCGCGCTGGGGCTGCTGCAGATCAACAACCGTCAAGCGAGCGGCCTGGTCGAAGCGGCAGCCCTTCGTCGCAAGGACCAGGATCAGATCGCCGAAGTCGTCGTCGCAGGCGCGCGCCGCATCGCACAAGCGCCGGACATCGGCATCAGGCAGAACCTGCTTCGGTGCGCCCGGTTGGGCGCCTCCGGTGCCTTCATCGCGGCCTTGATGACTGACGCCAATTCTCTGTCCAGCTTCGCCTTGCGGGCTGCCCCGGCAAGTGCGGCGCGAACGTCATTCAGCAGGCGCGCGACGGTGGCCGGCGCCAGCGGGGTTGCATCATCGATCACCCCATGCCCACCGCGCTGAAGACTCGTTCGCCACTGCCCAAGCACAGCCTCGGTCAGGCTTGGCGGAGCCGTGGCCGCCAGGGGCGTGCCGAGAACATGGTGCGCCAGGCGAAGCTCGGCATCGCGACCCGCATCCGCGCTCCGGGCCTTCCGCATCTCGATGTATGCCACCACCGCCCTCCGGACGGTCCCTGCCCCATCGGCGTTCGCGGCGGCCTTCTCCGCCTCGATCCGGCTGCCTGCCCAGCGCTTCGCAGCGGGCACCGCCTGGTCAAACGTCAGAACAGTGTCTCCGTCAGCCTGGACGCGGGGCGAATCATCGGCAGCCCGTGGCTGCCGTCAACAGGGCGAAAGACACCAGGCCGCAGCCCGCGATCAGGACCGCCGCCAGCGGCGCCGTCCGGTCGGCGGCAGGACCTCGCGCTCCCGCACCGACCGGCCAGCGCAGGCCTTTCGCGGCGGCGATGCGGGTCCGAATGCCGAAGGGGATGGTACCGTCCTTCATATCCCGACCTCCGTGC
>JAYRQX010000310.1:0-7335 GCA_041910415.1 Acetobacteraceae bacterium
ACGCTGCTTCCCCACGCGCCGGCGCGTAGGCGTCGAGCAAGGTCAGCGCGACGCTGTCATCGCCCCAGCCCAGTTCGATCGCGCTGCCATCCTGCACGAAACGGATGCGTCGTTCGACGCCGGCGATGACGGCCGTCGCGCCGCCCTCGCGCCAGCATCCGGCGACCTCGATCGCGGTGCCGCCATCGATGCTGACGCGCACCCTGCCGCGGCGGATCGCAACATCCACCTCCCGCAGCCCGGTCGCGTCCTGAAGCCGCAGATGCACCGAGGATGCGCCGTGCAGGCGCCATCCATCCCTGCGCGCCCAGGGCGAGGCATCGCCCGATGCCTCCTCCCAGCGCCGGAGCAGGTGCATCGCGACCGCGGCGGCAATCGCGTCATCCGACGCCTTCGCAGCCGGCGGGATCAGCGCATCGCGATGCCGCACGAGGAAGCCGGTATCAAGTTCCGCCGCGCGCATGGCGGGATGGGCCACAAGACGCGTGAGGAAGCCGAGATTGGTCGCGAGACCGCCGACCTCCGTCTGCCGCAACGCCGCGTGCAGCCGCACGAGCGCGGCGTTCCGATCCGCCCCCCAGGCGACGATCTTCGCGATCATCGGGTCGTAATTCGGCGTGATGGCGTCGCCGCGGCGCACGCCGGTCTCGATGCGGAGGTCGGTGGCGCCGGGCGGGGTCGCGAAGCGGCGCAGGCGGCCCGTGGCGGGGCGGAAATCATGCGCGGGGTCCTCGGCGTAGAGTCGCACTTCCACGCTGTGGCCATGCGGCGCGGGCGGTTCCGTCATCGGTAACGCCTTGCCCGCCGCGACGCGCAATTGCCATTCCACCAGGTCGAGGCCGGTGACCATCTCGGTGACGGGGTGTTCCACCTGCAAGCGGGTGTTCATTTCCATGAAGAAGGCGTCGTCGCCTTCGACGATGAACTCGACCGTGCCGGCATTCACATAGCCCACGGCGCGCGCGGCCGAGACGGCGGCCTCATGCAGCCGCGCGCGCAGGGCGGGCGGCAGGTCCGGCGCCGGCGCCTCTTCCAGCACCTTCTGGTGGCGGCGCTGGACGGAACAGTCGCGCGTGTGCAGGTGAATGGTGTTGCCCTGGGCGTCGGCGAAGACCTGGACTTCCACATGGCGCGGCTTCTGCAGGTAGCGTTCCAGCAGGACGCGGTCGTCGCCGAAGGTCGCCTTGGCCGCCCGCCGCGCGCCGGCGAGTTCGGAGCCGAAATCGGCGGCAACGAACACGGGGCGCATGCCCTTGCCACCGCCACCGGCGGACGCCTTGATGAGCACGGGGAAGCCGATGCGCCCGGCTTCGGCGGCGAGATGCGCTTCACCCTGATCCTCGCCGTGGTAGCCGGGCACGACGGGCACGCCGGCCGCGACCATCAGCGCCTTGGATTCCGCCTTGCTGCCCATGGCGCGGATGGCGCTTGCGGGCGGGCCGACGAAGACGATGCCGGCGGCCGCGCAGGCTTCGGCGAAATCCGCGTTCTCGGAGAGGAAGCCGTAGCCGGGATGGATCGCCTGCGCGCCCGTGGCCTTCGCGACCTCCAGGATGCGGTCGGCGCGAAGGTACGAATCCCGCGCCAGCGCACCACCGATCGGGTGAGCCTCGTCCGCCATGGCGACGTGCAGTGCGTCGGCGTCGGCCTCGCTGAAGACGGCGATGCAGCGGATGCCCATGCGCCGCGCGGTGCGCATGATGCGGCAGGCGATCTCGCCCCGGTTGGCGATGAGGAGGGTGGAGAACATCGCCATCACATCCGGAACACGCCGAAGCGCGTCTTTTCAACGGGCGCGTTCAGCGCCGCCGAGAGCGAAAGGCCGAGCACGTCGCGCGTGTCGGCCGGGTCGATGATGCCATCGTCCCAGAGGCGGGCGGTGGCGTAGTACGGGTTCGCTTCCGCCTCGTACTGTGCACGGATCGGCGCCTTGAATTGTTCTTCATCCTCGGCCGACCAGGTCTCGCCGCGGCCTTCGATGTTGTCGCGACGAACCGTGGCGAGAACCGACGCCGCCTGTTCCCCGCCCATCACGCCGATGCGGCTGTTGGGCCAGGTGAACAGGAAACGCGGGCTGTAGGCGCGGCCGCACATGCCGTAATTCCCCGCGCCGAAGGAGCCGCCGATGATGACGGTGAGCTTCGGGACCTGCGCGGTCGCGACCGCCGTGACCAGCTTCGCGCCATCCTTGGCGATGCCGCCGGCTTCGTATTTGCGGCCGACCATGAAGCCCGCGATGTTCTGCAGGAAGACGAGCGGGATGCCGCGCTGGCAGCAGAGCTCGATGAAATGCGCGCCCTTCTGGGCGCTCTCGCTGAACAGGATGCCGTTGTTGGCGATGATGCCGACCGGCATCCCCCAGATGCGCGCGAAGCCGCAGACGAGCGTCGTGCCGTAGCGGTGCTTGAACTCGTCGAGCTCCGACCCGTCCACGATGCGGGCGATGATCTCGCGTACGTCGATGGGCTGGCGGAGGTCCTGGGGGACGATGCCGTGCAACTCCGCGGGGTCGTAGAGCGGCGCGACCGGCGCGCGGACATCCAGCGACGGTGTCTTCACGACGTTCAGGTTGCCGACGATGCGGCGCACGAGGCCGAGGGCGTGCATGTCGTCCGCCGCGAAATGGTCCGCGACGCCGGACAGGCGCGTATGGACATCGGCGCCGCCGAGGTCCTCGGCGGTGACGACTTCACCGGTCGCGGCTTTCACCAGTGGCGGGCCACCGAGAAAGATCGGGCCCTGGTCCTTGACGATGATCGTCTCGTCGCTCATCGCCGGGACGTAGGCGCCGCCCGCGGTGCAGCTTCCCATCACGGATGCGATCTGCGGAATGGCGAGCGCGGACATGTTGGCCTGGTTGAAGAAGATGCGTCCGAAATGGTCGCGATCGGGAAAGATCTCGTCCTGGTTCGGCAGGTTCGCGCCGCCGGAATCGACCAGGTAGATGCAGGGCAGGCGGTTCTGCTGCGCGATCTCCTGCGCGCGCAGGTGCTTCTTGACGGTGATCGGGTAGTAGGTGCCGCCCTTCACCGTCGCATCGTTGGCGACAATGATGCACTCGCGCCCGCTGACGCGCCCAACGCCCGTGATGATGCCGCCGGCCGGAACCTCGTCCCTGTACATGCCGTCGGCGGCGAGCGGCGACAGTTCCAGGAAGGGCGCACCGGGGTCGATCAGCCGTTCCACGCGTTCCCGCGGCAGCAGCTTTCCTCGGGAGAGGTGCCGCTGGCGCGACGCTTCCGGCCCTCCTTTCGCGATCGCCGCGGTGCGATCGGCGAGTTCGTCCAGCAGCGCGCGCATCGCCGAAGCACGCTCGCGGAATTCCGTGCCGCGGACATCCGCGGCGGAGTGGAGGACGTGGCTCACGCGGTTTCCTTGAACAGTTCGCGGCCGATCAGCATGCGGCGGATCTCGCTGGTGCCGGCGCCGATCTCATAGAGCTTCGCGTCCCGCAGCAGCCGACCGGTGGCGTTGTCGTTGATGTAGCCGTTGCCGCCGAGAATCTGGATGGCATCGAGCGACGCCTTCGTCGCGGCTTCGGCGGCGAAGAGGATGGCGCCGGCCGCGTCCTTGCGGCTGGTCTTGCCGGCGTCGCAGGCCTTCGCGACGGCATAGACATAGGCGCGGCAGGCGCTGAGCGTGGTGTACATGTCCGCCAGCTTGCCCTGGATGAGCTGGAATTCGCCGATCGCCTGGCCGAACTGTTTTCGTTCGTGCACATAGGGCACAACGATATCAAGGCAGGCCTGCAGGATGCCGAGCGGACCCGCGGCGAGGACCGCGCGTTCGTAGTCCAGTCCGGACATCAGCACGTTCACGCCGCGGCCGACCTGGCCGAGCACGTTCTCCTCCGGCACCTCGCAATCCTCAAAAACGAGTTCGGAGGTCGGCGAACCGCGCATGCCGAGCTTGTCCAGCTTCTGCGCGGGGCGGAAGCCCTTGAAGCCGCGCTCCACGATGAAGGCGGTGATGCCTTTCGGCCCCGCATTCGGATCGGTCTTGGCATAGACCACCATCGTCTCCGCGTAATGCGCGTTGGTGATCCACATCTTCGTGCCGTTCAGCACGTAGCGGTCGCCGCGTTTCTCCGCGCGCAGCTTCATGCTCACCACATCGGAACCAGCACCGGGCTCGCTCATCGCCAGCGCGCCCAGATGCTCGCCGCTGATCAGCTTCGGCAAATAGCGGCGCTTCTGCTCCTCGGTGCCGTTGCGGCGGATCTGGTTCACGCAGAGATTGGAATGGGCGCCGTAGGACAGGCCCACCGACGCGCTCGCGCGACTGACCTCCTCCATCGCCACGCAATGGGCGACGTAGCCCATGGCCGCGCCGCCATACTCCTCCTCGACCGTGATGCCATGCAGGCCGAGCGCGCCCATCTCCGGCCACAGGTGGCGCGGGAATTCGTCGGTCCTGTCGATCTCGGCGGCGATGGGGGCGATGCGGTCGGATGAAAAATTCCGGACCGTGTCGCGCAGCATGTCGATGTCGTCGCCAAGGCCGAAATCGAGCGTCGGGATCTGGTTCGCGATCATGGCAGTCCTCAGGCCTCCACCGGCCTCGTGTCGTCAATCACCTTGCCGTCGTTCGGCAGCGAGCAGGGGACAGCGATCTCCACGGCGCCGCGCAGGCGCGTGACATCCTGCAGCTTCGCAGCCAGCGCATCGGCCAGCGTGGCATCCGCGGCCTCCGCCTTCAGCACCATCACGTCGCGGTCGCCGTCGCGCGAGACCACCAGGCGCGCACGCCCGACGCCCGGAATCGCGCGCAGGATGTCCGCAATCTGCTCCGGGCGAACGAACATGCCGCGCACCTTGGCCGCCTGGTCCGCGCGGCCCATCCAGCCGCGGATGCGGCGGTTCGTGCGGCCGCAGGGCGAAGCGCCCGGCAGGATCGCGGAGAGATCGCCGGTCGCGAAGCGGAGCATCGGGTCCTGCGCGTCGAAGGTGGTGACGAGGACCTCGCCCACCTCGCCATCCGGCACGGGATCGCCGGTACCGGGGCGCACGATCTCGACGATCACGCCCTCGTCGCAGACCAGCCCCTCGCGCGCCGCGCTTTCATACGCGATCAGCCCGACATCCGCGGTGCCGTAGGATTGCAGCACGGTCAGGCCGCGATCGGCGTACCAGCTCCGCAGCGCGGGAAAATAGGCGCCGCCGGTGACGTGACCCATGCGGAAGCAGGACAGATCGAGGCCGAGCTCCTCGCCCTTCTCGATGATCGCCTTCAGGAAATCGGGCGTGCCCGTGTAGCAGGCCGGGCGCAGATGCGCGGCGGCGCGGGCCTGCATTTCCGTATTGCCGGTACCGGCGGGGAAGACGGGGCAGCCGATGGCGCGCGCGCCTTCATGCAGCATCATGCCGGCGGGCGTGAAGTGATAGGCGAAGGTGTTGTGCACGAGCATGCCGGCGCGCAGCCCGGTCGCGTGCAGGGCGCGGGCGAAGCGCCAGGGATCGCGGCCGCCGCCCTGCCCTTCGTAGATCGGGCCGGGCGAGGCGAAGACCGTCGCGAGATCGCCGAACGCCGTGGCGTTGAAGCCGCCGAGCGGGGGCACCTTCGACTGCGCGTCCATCAGCGCGGATTTGCGCGTCACCGGCAGGCGCGCGAGCGCAGCCCCATCGGCCACCGCCGCCGCATCCACGCCCGCCAGCGCCGCGGCGTAGGCGGGCGCACGCTGCGCCTTCGCGATGGCGCGCGGCAACGCCTGGGCGATGCCGGCCGCACGCTCGTCCGCGCTGCGCGTCTCCAGACGATCGAAAAAATCGGTCACAGCCAACGCTTCCTGCGCTTGTAGGATTTGAGGTTCTTGAAGCTCTTCCGATCGGCGCCGTGGCCGCCCAGGTAGAATTCCTTCACGTCCTCATTGTTGGCCAGTTCCTCGGCGGTGCCGTCCAGCACCACCTTGCCCTGCTCCATCACATAGCCGCGCGTCGCGACGGACAGCGCCATCCGTGCGTTCTGCTCGACCAGAAGGATGGTGATGCCGAGGTCGCGATTCAGCTTGCGGATGATGCCGAAAACCTCCTTCACCAGCAGCGGCGACAGGCCCATGGAGGGCTCGTCCATCAGGATGAGTTTCGGGCGCGCCATCAGCGCGCGGCCGATCGCCAGCATCTGCTGCTCGCCCCCGGAGAGATACCCGGCGAGCCCCGTGCGTTCCTTCAGGCGCGGGAAGTAGTCATAGACCATCTCGATGTCGCGCTTCACCTCGCCATCGGAGCGGATGAAGGCACCCAGTCGCAGATTCTCCAGGCAGGTCATGTCGGCGACGATCCGCCGTCCCTCCATCACCTGGAAGATGCCCTTGCGGACGATCTGGTGCGCCTCGACCCCGTTCAGGCGTTCGCCGGCGAAGCGGATGTCGCCGCGGGTGATCTCGCCCTCCTCGGTGCGGAGCAGGCCGGAGATCGCCTTCAGCGTCGTGGATTTGCCGGCGCCGTTCGCACCCAGAAGGGCGACGATCTCGCCCTTCGGCACGCTGAGAGAAAGGCCGCGCAGGACGAGGATCACCTCGTTGTAGACGACCTCGATGTTGTTGACCTCGAGCAACGGAGACGCCGTCTCCGCCGCCGATGCCACCCTGTCCTGCGCGGCGCTCATCGGCTTACCAGCCCAGCCAGTCGCGGCGGCGATCGAGATTGATCGTCGCGACAGGCTCCAACCGCATGGTGCCGGCCGCCATCAGCTCGGACACGCTGCCCTGCGCCGTGTCGCCGCCCACCACGGCGCGGAACAGCGCCACGCGCATGGTGCCGCGATGGTCCTCGGCCGTGAAGGTGGAGGGCACGCAGACGCCGTCGAAGCCGCGCGGCACCCAGTCGGTGCGGGCGTAGAAGCCGTTGCGGATGCGCTCGCCCGTCACCTGGCCGTTATTGGCCGCGGCGGTTTCCATGGCTTCCACCATCAGCATCGCGGCGCAGGCACCGGCCAGGTAGTGCACGGGCCGGTACGCATTGCCCGACTGGTCGGAGACGCGGCTGATGGCGCGCAGCGCTTCCATCCCCGGTGCCTGGCCGCTCCAGGTCACGGCGGTGCGCACGGGGAAGACGACGCCATTGGCGGCCGTGCCGGCGGCCTTCATCGCGTTCTCATCCATGCCCCAGACATTGCCGAGGAACTGCACATTCACGCCGACCGTCTGGCAGGCGCGAAGGACGGAAATATTCGAACCCGCGGTGTTGCCGAGATAGGCGTAGTTGGCACCCTGGTTGCGCAGCGTCAGGCATTGCGCGGTGTAGTCGCCCGGCGTCAGCGCGAACTGGATGGCGGGCAGCACTTCGAAGCCGAGGTCGCGCGCCATCGCCTCGCCCGCTTCCTTCGGGCTGTTCGGAT
>JAYRQX010000311.1:0-3006 GCA_041910415.1 Acetobacteraceae bacterium
CCGTGCCGGCATGGGGGTTGGTGAGACAATCTGTGGTCAGCGCCTTCAGGCACTCGGGCTCGAGGCCGGTATCGAGCGTGAGCAGCACGAGCAGCGCCGGCAGATCGCGCGCAAGCGGGTGATGGCGGCCATGCAGATCATCGATGAGCGTGCTGATCGGCAATCCGCGCCGCATGCGCATGAAATAGAGGCTCTTCAGCGCCGGATGGTCTGCAACGATAAAGCCCTGCCGCGCGATGATGGCTTCGACGTCGGCCCGCGCTCTGGCGATGACCGGGTCGCCCTCATCGGTGCGGTCGTCGGCACCGAGACGGCGGAACATCGCTTCGACGTCGGTCCTCGCGGCGTCGCGCAACGCGCGGGCGACGAAGGGGCTATAAGCATCGCGCGGGGTCGAGCGGCCCGCCGACGTGGCCAGTGTGTAGCGCAGCCGCTCATGCAGGTCAGGCGCGATCCGATCGGGCCGGTCTGCCTCGATCGCGCGCAATGTGTTGACGATCTTGCCGACCGTTATGTGCCGGTGGATCGCGCCCATCCCGCGGCGGTCGAGCGCGGAGGCGAACCCATCGATATGGGCTGCGCGCAGGTCGCCGACGCCAGCCACGTTCAGCGCTTCGTCGCCAAGCCAGGCGAAGAACAGGCGGTAGGCATTTACATACTGCTTGATGACGCTCGCCGCACCGATCGGTCCTCCGAGCGCGGCCGACCGTCGCAATGCGCCAGCAAAGGCGATGGCGAGCGGACGAGGATCGAGTGCGGCCATATCGATCAGGACCATCCCACCATGCCGCGCCTCGATGGTGAACTTGAGGCCGAGCACGGGATCAGGCTGCACGGGCTCCGGCGTGATCGGCACGAAGGCGACGGGCCGGCCCTTGCGGGGACGACCGCTCATGCGCCCTGCGGTCCCGGCAGCAGCGCGAGCAGCTCCTCGACGGCCGCATCCACCGTATCGGCGCGGGTCGCAATATGGTCGAGGTAGATATAGGTGGTGGTGAGGCTCGCGTGGCCAAGCAGGCGTTGCACCTGTTGCAGCGGGTCCCCGAGGATCAGCCGGTAGCTCTCCACCGGCCCCGCCGGCAATGCCGCTTCGCGCAGTCGCTGCTGGATCAGCAAGGCGAGCATATGGACTGCGAATGTGTGGCGAAGCTGGTGCGGGTTGATCGACAGCGGGAAGCCGTTCTCCGCGCACCGGTTGCAGGCACGGGTGAAGATCACCTCCCACGAGTTGGGCCGAACAGGCTGCCCTACCTCGGTCAGCCACAGCGCCGCCGGCTCGCGGGGCGATCCATCCTCGTCGTACAGGATCAGGCGGCATCGTTCCTCCGGGGTGCAGATATCGCGCATGCGGTCGAGACCGGCGCGGGTGACAGGGATCGATCGTTCGAGCTTGGTCGCGCCGTCTCGCGCGGCGAACTTGGCCACGCCCGCTGCGCGCTCGACGGCGACGTAAGCGGCAATCTGACGAAGCAGCCGACGCGGGAGCAGGACGCTGCGTCCCCGGTCGCCCTTGGTCAGCGGTGGCGGGAGAGGCAGCCAAAGTTGTTGGGCATCGCCGTCCTCGCGGTCGATCGCCGCGAGCTCGGCGGCGAGCAGCCCCGACGCCTCTTCGAGGCGCAGGCCGGTGGTGACGAGAAGATCGGCAAACAGCGCGTTGCGCAGCCCGTTCCGGTCGCGCGCGCCGGGGCGCTCGGTGCCGTCAGGGGTAAGGCCGCGCAGGCCGACCTCGCGGAAAATACGGTAGTCGTCCATCGTGACGAACCGCACATCTGATCGCCTGGCAACACGTTCATAGGCGTCATTGCGCGCCGCGATCATGCCGCGACGGCCACCATGCGCCGGTCGCCACACGGCGCGGCGGCTGAACGGCGCGTCGGTGATCAGCCCGTGCTGCTCACCCCATCGGTAAAGGCGATCGAGACTGGCGACGGCGCGGTTCCAGCTTGCGGCCGTTATCCGGTGATCGGCCTCGTCGCGGCGTCGCTCACGATGATAGGCGTCGACATCGTCGCGGGTCGCAGCCCACACGGTCTTGCCGCAGGCATCGAGAAAGCGAAGCCAGACAACGACATCATAGGCATAGGCGCGAAGCGAGTGCCGCGAGCGGACGCCCGACAGCGGTAGGTCGAGAAAGAATCGATCCAGATCGGGATCATAGAGCGCGTCGCCGTGCAGGATCCGCGGCACATGCGCATCGAGGCCCTTGGCCTCGCGGCGCTCGCAAACAGTAATGATCGACACCGGCGCGAAACCCTCCCCCCGGACCCCCCACCCGGAAGCTGACCTTCACACCGATGCGCGCTATGGCCCGACAGCAATCAGGCTGGCCTCCGCCAGCTCTTGGGTCAGCGCTACGGCCAGCCTGATTACTGCCTACCGTGGGCGTCCATCGCCGACCTTACTGCAATGTTGTGGGCGGCGCAGACTGTCCAGATAAGGCGCAAAGTTCCTCGCGAGCATAAAGCGCCGATCCAAACCGCCCTGACTGGTCGCGCGCCAGCCGCGCGCTACTTCCCGCCCAATGGCCAAGTTCGTGCAGGGCCGTCCGGTAAAAGTCGATCTGGTGGGTGAATGCCGGTTGCGGCGGCACCTGCACATAATCGCCGCCCACATCATAAAAGGCGCGCGCGCCGCCAATGCGGAAATCCGCACCTGTGGCGGCAATCAACGCTTCGGCGCTGTCATGCTGCTCACGCTCGGGCAGCGGCGTCGGGTCGGCCGTCAGCCGGGCGGGCAGTCCGTCGCACTGCGCGGCATTGAACACGACAAAGCGTTTGAGGAACGGAATAGAGCGGTGTTCACCCTCCGCGCCTTCTCCCTGCTCGCGCCCCTCTTCGGGGGTGAAGCGGTCGGCATAAAACACGGTATGCCCGCGCTCACCTTTTCGGACGCACCCGCCCGCAGCCAAAGCCTGCCGGAAGGTCAACCAGTCCTGCGACGGGTAACAGCCTTCAATGACCGCGCCCCAAAGAATCAGAACATTGACGCCCGAATAGGGACGGCCCG
>JAYRQX010000312.1:0-3784 GCA_041910415.1 Acetobacteraceae bacterium
CTCGACCAGCCGCAGGCAGCCCTGCAGCACCGGCGCGCAGGCCGAGCTGCGCGCACCGGGCAGGTCGTTCGCCGACTGGAAGGCGATGCGCGTCACGCGCTGGTCCACGAGCTGGAAGGTCACGCGGCAGTAATTCCCGCCCGACAGGTTCACCGACCCGCCCATGACCGGCACCGGCACCGACAGGCCGGTCGGCGGCGGCGCGCGATCATAGGTCCAGAAATCGCCGCCCGGGGAGGTCGCGGTGCGGTCCGGCACCCCCGCGCACAGCCGCAGGTCGTCGCTGCGCAGTCCGATCAGGCGCTGCTGGCCGTCCTCGGCCACGGCGGATTCGCGCTGGGCACAGGCGCCGGGCAGGACCAGCGCGGCCAGGAGGGACAGGATCAGCCGGGTCATGATGCGCCCGGTTACGGCAGAAGCGGCCGCAAGCCCAGGCACAAAACGTTACCGCAGGAAGCAATCCCGGCCCGCGGCCCTACCGCTCCACTTCCTCCAGCGAGAGGCCGAAGGCCGCGACGCCCTCGCTCAGCAGGTCGCCCAGCAGGTCCATGCCGAGAAGATAATCCGCGGCATCGCCGTTCTCGTTGCGCTCGGCGGCCAGCCGCACGGCCTCCTCCCAGTCGTCGGCGTCGTAATCGCCGCGGCCGATCCAGGCGAGCGCGATCAGCGCGGCCTGCTCGTCCTCGTTCAGTTCCTCGATGAACTCGCGGAGCGCCTCTTCCGTCTCGTCGTCGGACAGCTCCTCGGCCAGGTTGGCGCCGCCATCGGCCTCGTCGTCGCGCTCGTCGGATCCGGCTTCCTCGGAATCCTGCATCGCGCGGGCGTGGTCCACGATGGTCGCGACCGCAGAAAGGCTGATGCCCAGGTCGATCTCGTCGTCGTCGTCGTCGCGTGCGGCCATCCCGCCCCTCCCTGCGCAGCGGCCGAAATCAACCACGCTGCGCGTTCCGTTTCCACCCGAACCCGAAAGGGTTCCGCTTCGCCGGGCCAGGCGCGCCCGGGGGCGGGCGTTTCCCGCCGCTCCTCAGGCGTCCCAGTCCGGCGCGAAGCCGGGGTTCACCATGCGCCGGCCCTTGGGCAGCGCCTTGATCGAGGCCAAATCTTCCGCGTCCAGCCGGATGGCGCAGGCGGCCAGGTTGGCGGCCTGGCCTTCGGCGCGGGCCGATTTCGGGATGGCGACGACGTTCTCCTGCGCCAGCAGCCAGGCGATGGCGACCTGCGCGGGGGTGGCGCCGTGCTTGGCCGCGATTCGCTGCAGGACCGGGTCCTCCGCGACGGTTCCCTTGGCCACGGGGGTATAGGCCGTCAGCGCGAGCCCGTGCCGGCGGCAGAGGGCGAGGATGGGCTCCTGCGCGAGATAGACGTGGTACTCCACCTGATTGCAGGCGATCGGCACGATCCCGCTTTCGATGGCGCGGCGGAGCAGGGCCGAGGGGAAGTTCGCGACGCCCACCGCCCTGGCCTGCCCGTCCCGCCGCAGCGCGGCCAGCGTGCGCAGCGCGGCGTCGAGGTCCATCCCCGGCGCCGGCCAGTGGATGAGGTAGAGGTCGAGATGGCCGGTGCCGAGCTTCTTCAGCGAGGCGTCGCAGGCCCGGCGGATGCCGTCCGGGCTGAGCTGGTCCCACCAGACCTTGGTGGTCACGAACAGCGCGCTCCGCGCGACGCCGGCCCGCGCGATGCCCTGCCCGACCTCGGCCTCGTTCCCGTACATCTGCGCGGTGTCGATGTGGCGGTAGCCCCGGCCGATCGCGCCCGCGACGGCGGCGGCGCAGTCCTCCCCCTGCATCGGCCAGGTGCCGAGGCCGAGGCGCGGGATGCGGAGGTTCGGGGTTTCGAGGACCGGGGCGGCGGTCATTTGCGGGACAGGTCCACGAGGCCGGCGAAGCCGGTTTCGGTGCCGAAGGCGAGATGCGTGCCCTGCGGGCTCCAGGCGATGGCCGAGACCGCGCCGCGGCCCGGGGCGGCGACCGGCATGACGCGCCCCGTCGCGACGTCCGAGAGCAGCACCAGCCCGTCCCCGAAGCCCGCCGCGATCACCTCCTGCTGCGGATGGCAGGCGACGAACGTGCAGAAGACGCCGTCGCCGCCGGCCAATTCGGTCGGGGCCTTGCCCATCGGCCCGCCGCCGAAGAAGGGCCAGAGCACGACCGCATCCGCGCCGCTGCTGGCGAGCCAGCGGCCCTTGGCGGTGAAGGAGAGGCTGCGGGTCTTCGAGGGATAGCCCGACATGCGCATGTGCTGGCCATCGGCCAGCCGCCAGCCATGCAGCGCGTTCTCCTGCATCGCGGTCACCACATGCGTGCCGTCCGGGCTGATCGCGATGGCGCCGTGGCTGCCCTTCCATTCCAGCAGCCGCGGCTTGTCCTCCTTCGACCCCACGAACCACAGGCTCGCGCCGCCGTAATGGCTGGCGGCGACGCGTTTTCCTTTCGTGTCGAAGGCGACGCCGCCGACGGCGGAGGGATGCGCCAGGGATTTCAACGGCTTGCCGTCGCCGTCGAGCAGATGGAGCGCCTTGCCCACGGCCGCCGCGCGCAGCCCGCTTTCATGCGCGGCGACGTGCTCGATCCAGCGGGAGCCGAATTTCGCGATCTCTGTCGGCGTCCCGTCCGGCGTGACCTGCACCAGCCGGCCATCGTCGCCACCAGACAGGAAGCCCGTCCTGGCATCCGCGCAGAACGCCAGGCAGGCACCGCCATGCGCCTCGGCCGTCGTCCAGTCCTCGGCCGGCGCGGCGACGCGGGCGATGCGCACCGTGCCGTCGCCCAGGCCGAAGCCGCAGCTCGCGCCGTCACGCCCGAAGGCGAGGCCCACCACCCAGGCGCCGAGATCCCTCGACAGGCCGCGGCTGTCGAGCAGGAAGTCGGCCGAACTCGTCTCGCCCATGCGACGCTCCGCATCCTCCGCGGCCGGGATGGGGACCGGTCATCGGCCCGCGCGCCGCACAGGGTGTTGCGGGCGGGTTCCGCGTCCGGGCGACCGCACGGCGTCAGTGGCCGCGCGGCACGCAACGGTCAAGGGCAGGCCGTCAGCGGCGGCGGGGTTCGAGCGTCGAGACGGGGATGTTGCGCGCCGGACGGCTGATGGGGTCGTGGTCATCCACCAGCCAGTGCTTCAGCGTCTGGGCGACGCCGAGCCAGAGCAGGAACACCAGGGCGCCGTTCATCCACCCGTAGTCCAGGGTGTCGATCTGCCGGCTCAGCGCGAAGGCGACGAGCGCGATGCAGAAGCTGCAGGCGGTGAGAAGGAGCCAGATCATATGGCGGAGGGGAACCATGATCGACCACCCAGGGTTGCGCGGTTGGCGGCACGGGATTTAGTGCACAACCGAAGCGTGTGAACAAATCACGGATTTGCATACTCACGATTCTGTGAACAGAATATTGCAACCCTGGCGCGCTTTTCCTCCCGCCTGCCCCGTCAGACCGGCGTCTCGCCCTCGCGCCAGGCCTGCAGCAGGGCCCGGCGGGGCTGCGGATAGCGTCCTTCGGTCAGCGCCAGCGCCTGGATGCGGTCGGTGCGGAAGGGGCGCAGCGTCCGTTCCGCCTCGCACCAGGCGGCGACCACCCTGGCACCGTCCCGGTACTCCAGCGCGAAGGGCCAGATCATGCGCCGCACCTCGCCCTGGCGCGGGTCGCGATAGACGATGGCGAGCTTGCGCCCCTGGCGGATCGCCGCGCGGATGCTGGCCTGCTCGGCCTCTCCCGCCGCGACGGCGCGACCGGGGCCGAAGGGCAGGCCACCCGGATCCGCGTCGAGGTCGCGCTCGCGCGGCAGCGCGGCC
>JAYRQX010000313.1:0-2139 GCA_041910415.1 Acetobacteraceae bacterium
GGCCCAGCAGCGCGTAGCGCAGCGCCTGCCAGGCCATCCCCAGGCCGCGCGCGCGGTCGTTGACGGTCCAGCCTTTCGCACCCACGCGCCAGCGCGTGCGCGGCGCATAGTGGTCCTGCAGGTTCTCGCCCACGCCGGGCAGCGCGTGCCGCACCGCGATGCCGAGCGCCCGCAGCCGCTCCGGCTCCCCGATGCCGGAGAGTTCCAGCAACTGCGGCGAGTTGATCGCGCCGCCGCTGACGATCACCTCGCCTCGTGCCGTCACCGCGCGCGTCTCGCCGCCCACGGCGTAGCGCACGCCGGTGCAGCGCGCGCCCTCGAACAGCAGGCCTTCGGCCAGCGCGCCGGTCTCGATCCTCAGGTTCGGGCGGCTGCGCGCGGGGGCCAGGTAGCACTGCGCCGTGCTCATGCGCCGGCGCGACGCGATGGTCGCCTGGGACATGGCGATGCCGTCCTGCCGCGCGCCGTTGTAGTCGGGATTGTGCGGGATGCCGACCTGTCCCGCGGCGGCGATGATGGCGGCGTAGAGCGGATCGGCGGGCGGCGGGTTCGTCACCCGCAGCGGGCCGCTGCGGCCGCGGTACTCGGCGTCGCCCTCCCCTTCGTAGGATTCCATCGCCTTGAAGTGGGGCAGCACGTCGGCATGGCTCCAGCCGCGATTGCCCATCTGCGCCCAGCGATCGAAATCCTGGGCCTGGCCGCGCACGAAGGCGAGGCCGTTGATGGCCGAGGACCCGCCCAGGATTTTTCCTCGTGGCACGGGGACGCGACGGCCCTGGGTCGCGGGTTCCGGCTCGCCGGTATAGAGCCAGTTCACCGCGGGGTTGCGGATCAGCTTCGCGTAGCCGACGGGAATCTGCGTCCAGGGGTGGCCGGCGGGACCGGCTTCCAGCAGCAGCACGCGGTTGCGCGCATCGGCCGACAGGCGGTTGGCCACCACGGCGCCGGCCGAACCGGCGCCCACCACGATGTAGTCCCAGGCGTCCAAGGCTCGTTCCCCCGCTGGCCCGACCATGCCGCAGCGGGCGCATCTGGCAAGGCCCCGCGGCGCGCCTCATACCGGGCTCATGAAATGCTGACGCATTTCATGCTTCACACGCCAGCGCGCCTCCGGCGCTCGGCTTCGCCGCACCCGCGGCGGGCCGCGTTCGCGGCCTCGGCACGAGTCAAAGCCTCGTGCCGCAGGTATCAGGTCACCAGGGATGCGCCGGCGCAGACCATGATCTGCTGCCCCGTGATGGCGCCGCCGTGGGGACCCAGCAGGAAGCCAACCAGAGCCGCCACTTCCTCGGGCGCGACCAGCCGGCCCATCGGCGGCAGTCGCGGCGGCGTTCCCGTGCGCCCGGGATCGCGCAGCATCGGCGTATCGGTCGCGGCCGGGGCCACCACGTTCACGGTGATGCGGCGATCGATGAGTTCCAGCGCCCAGGAGCGCGCCATGGCGAGCAGCGCGCCCTTGCTGGCCGCGTATTGGCTGCCGCCCTTGCGCCCCAGCGCGGAGCGGCTGCCCAGCAGCACGATGCGCCCGCCTGCCGCCATGCGCGGCGCCATCAGGTCCGCGATCTGCAGCGGCGCGTCCACATGCAGGCGCCACAGCGTCTCGCCCGCCCACGCATCGATCGCGCCCAGCGCCCCGCCGCGCATCAGCCCGGCGGCATGGACGAAGGCGAAGGGGGCGAGGCCTTCCACGGCGCGCGCCGTCGCGTCGCGGTCCATCAGATCCGCCGCCCGGTGGTCGTAGCCCGCGGGCATCGAGGCGGGTGTGGAGCGCGCGATGCCCGTCACGCGCCAGCCCGCGCCGAGCAGATGCGCGGTGATGGCCGCGCCGATGCCGGAGGTGGCACCGGTCACGACGGCATGGGGCTGGTCCTGGGGCATCGGCGCGTCCTCCACGATTTTCGGTTTGACAGGCGGTCCGGGGCGGGATTACCAGACCATCAACAGGCGAACAAGTGTTCGCTATCCGATCAAAGGATGCCCTGGGGTGGATGGCGTCACGGAAGCGCGGGCGGAACGCCCGTCCGACAATCCGAAGAACCAGGTGCAGTCGGTCGCCAAGGCCTTCGCGGTCCTGCGCGCCTTCTCGGCCGGCACCGCGGAGCTCACCGTCGCCGAGGTCGCGGCGCGCGCGGGGCTCGA
>JAYRQX010000314.1:0-2132 GCA_041910415.1 Acetobacteraceae bacterium
CCAGGCCGCGCCGGCGCCCGCGCCATCGGGCAACCCCTGGCAGACGCTGGAGACCGCGAATTTCGGCCAATGGACCTTCACCGCGCAGCGCCATGCGGGCGATGGCAGTGCGTCCTGCGCCGTGCACACCCATTGGCATGACACGAACCGGCAGCTGCGCATCGTCGTGCTGGAGAACCCCGTCTCCATCAATATCGCACTCATGGACCCGCGCTGGAATGTGCGGGAAGGCGCCAGCACCACGGGCTCGATCCAGATCGACGGCCAGAGCTTCACGGCCGAGTTCCAGCGCATCGCGGCGACGGTGCTGAGCACCCGCCTCGCCTCGGGCTCGGACTCGGTGCGGCGCTTCATCGCCGCCTTCCGCGCCGGGAACACCATGCGCGTGACGCTGCCGGGCGACGCCTTCGTCGCGGGGCTGCGCGGGACATCGGTCTCGATGGACGCGATGTCGCGCTGCATCAACACCTATTTCGGCCGCCAGGGCGCGCCGGCGTCGCGCCCGCCGGGCAAGTGAGGAACGCCCCCGCATGATCCGCCGTCGCGATCCTGATGCTCCCGGCTGGCGGGGCCGTCCTGGTGCGCCCGGCGTCGGGCCCTGCCGGTGCAGGCCTTCCGGCGCAACCTGGCAGGGGCGGTGGCGGGCGGGCCGGCGCTGTCCTGGAACGTCAGGCGCGCCTGATCGCGGGGGCCTTGCAGTGGCATGGGGTGTGCTTGTCCGGAACGAGAAGAAGAGCATGACCGGGATGCCGCCGCTGGGGGGGCTGGCGGGATGCTTGCTTCTGCGGCAGTTTGGCGAAAATTTTGGCGGCCTGGGGGGCTGCCGGGAGAAAACATGATGGAACGCAGGAATTTCCTGAAGGCGGGCGCCGGTGCCGCCGGGCTGATGGCCGGGGCTGGCGGGCTGTCCGCCCCCGCCTTCGCGCAAGGTGCGAATGCGCGCACGCTGCGCTTCGTGCCGCAGGCCAACCTTGCGAATTTCGACCCGATCTGGGGCACGCAGTACGTCGTGCGCAATGCCTCGATCCTGGTGTGGGACACGCTCTATGGCGTGGACGAGCGGCTGGAGCCGCAGCGCCAGATGGTGGAATCGGAAGAGGTCTCGGCCGACGGCCTGACCTGGACCTTCACGCTGCGTCCCGGCCTGAAATGGCATGACGGCCAGCCGGTCCGCGCGCAGGATTGCGTCGCCAGCCTGACGCGCTGGGCGGCCCGCGACACGATGGGCCTGATGATCCGCGCGATTCAGGAAGAGCTGGTCGCCGTCAACGACCGCACCTTCCGCTGGAAGCTGAAGAGCCCGTATCCGAAGATGAAGCTGGCGCTGGGCAAGACCAGCACGCCGATGGCCTTCATGATGCCGGAGCGCCTCGCGCGCACGGACCCCTTCCAGCAGATCAGCGAGTATATCGGCTCCGGCCCGATGCGTTTCGTGCGCAACGAATGGGTTCCGGGCGCCAAATCGGTGTTCGAGAAGTTCGCCGACTATGTGCCGCGCAGCGAGCCGGCCTCCTGGCTCTCCGGCGGCAAGCGGATCATGGTGGACCGCATCGAATGGGTGGTGATGCCCGACCCGGCGACCGCCTCCGCCGCGCTGCAGAACGGCGAGGTGGACTGGTGGGAGAACCCGATCTCCGACCTGATCCCGGTGCTGCGCCGCAACCGCAACATCCGGGTGGACATCGCCGACCCGCTCGGCAACATCGGCGCCTTCCGCCTGAACCACCTGCACCCGCCCTTCAACGACGTGCGGGCGCGCCGCGCGATCATGATGGCGATGAACCAGGAGGACTACATGCGCGCGATCGTCGGCAGCGACGATCAGCTGTGGCGCCGCCTGCCATCCTATTTCACGCCGGGAACGCCCATCTACAGCGAAGAGGGCGGCGAGATCGTGAGCGGGCCGCGCAACCTGGACGCCGCGCGCGCCCTGCTGCGGGAGGCCGGCTACACCAACCAGCCCATCACCATCCTCGCGGCCCAGGACCAGCCGATCACGAAGGCGCAGGGTGACGTGACCGCCGACCTGCTGCGCCGCCTCGGCATGCAGCTCGATTTCGTCGCGACCGACTGGGGCACCGTCGGCCAGCGCCGCGCGATGCGGAACCCGCCTGGCCAGGGCGGCTGGCACA
>JAYRQX010000315.1:0-4866 GCA_041910415.1 Acetobacteraceae bacterium
ACGGCGCGACACGCCGCCACGCCCTGCCGACAGCGCCGGCGACGGGCGCGGCGAGGAAGGCAGCGAGCGCCGGCAGGGAAAAAGGATGAGGGTGAAGCGGATCATCCCGCGGCGCTCCCAGTACGGCCCACCGCAGCCTGGCCGGCGGATCGCCCTACGAACGCCGCCGGGAGCCCGGCAGTTGCGGGGTCATCAGGTCACCGGCACGCCACCGGCGACCGCCTCGAAGGTTGCGACGGCGAGCGCCATGGGGTCGAAGGGCTTGGTGATGACGAGCGCAGGTTCGGGCGTCTGTCCCGTCAGCAGCCGCTCGGGATAGGCGGTGACGAAGATGACGGGGATGCGGCTGTCCTCGGTCAGGCGCAGGATGCGCGAGACGGCACGGCTGCCATCGCCGCCGCGGCCGAGATTGATGTCGGCCAGGATCAGGCTCGGCCGCTCGGCCAGCGCCATCTTCACCGCCTGCGTCTCGCTGCCGGCGATGCCGATCACGCGGTGTCCGCAGCGCTTGACGAGAAGATCGAGATCCATGGCGATGATCGGCTCGTCCTCGATGATGAGGATGTCTGCCGATGCCATCTGCTTCACCCGCTCCCGCGCCGCCTCAAGCGCCGTGTGCGCCTCGGCCGCCCCGATGCCGAGGACGCGCGCGGCCAGTTCGGGCGAGAGATGCTCGAGCGCGGTGAGCAACAGCATCTGCCGTTCGCGCGCGCCGAGCGCGCCGCGCATGGCCTGGCGATCAGCCCGCCGCGAGATGGCGGCATAGAGCGCGACGCGCGCACCGTCCGGAGATGATTCGAGCGCAGGCAGCGCATCGGCGACCAGGGCATCGCCTTCCTGCTGGCTTCCCGCCAGCGCCCGCGCGTAGCGGCGCGCATAGGGCAGCGCGGCCACGATCTCGTCACGCGGAAACAACGCCATGCACGTCCTCCGTCCTGCGCCGCGTGCGGTACGCCCGACGTCGCGTCACGCAAGGACAGGTCAGCAAAGCACGCGGGATGCAGTGCCGGCCAGCCCGTCATTCCGCCATAGCGCATTGCGCCCCGGCGCGTGGTCACGAAGCCGCGCAACTTGCCATACTGAAACCAAACGAATGGGAAACGAAACCCGGATCCCTTCACGCCCGCGTGCGGCACCTTGTTCCTGGCGCCGGGGACGCGACTTCTGTATCGTCGCCTGTGGACACGACGAACGGCACCCGGCGACGTGTCTGCCGGACCTGCGGGTTCCGCCCGCCCCGGCAACTTTCCCCGGCCAGCGTTGTTGGCAAGGGAAGCAGAGGGAGACATTCGGTGGCTGACAGCTTCCACGACCAGATGATCGCCATCCTGCCCAAGCTTCGGGTGCAGGCGCTCGCACTCAGCCGCAACCGGAGTGCAGCCGACGACCTGGTGCAGGAAGCCGTGGCGAAGGCCCTCGCCGCCCGCAACAGCTTCGAGGACGGCACCAATTTCAATGCCTGGATGCATCGCATCCTCCGCAACACCTTCATCTCCTGGATCCGCCGGCGCCGCGAGACGCAGGATCTGGAACAAGCCCCGGCGGATGTGGTGGGCGTGCCCGGCAACGCCTTCGACAACGTCGTGGTGCACGAATTGTCCGGCGCCCTCGCCCGGCTTTCGCACGAACAGCGCGAATCCCTGATCATGGTGAGCGTCCATGGCTTGAGCTACGAGCAGGTCGCCTCCATCACCGGCGTCGCCGTCGGCACCGCCAAATGCCGCGTCTTCCGCGCGCGCCGCCTGCTGCAGGCGATGCTGCTGGGCGAGGAGCGCGAGGCGCTGGCCGAAACCGCGGCACCCCAGGCATGGACGCGCAAGGGGCGCACGCTATCCTCGGATGCGTCGTCCGGCAGGCGGACGGGCAGGTTCGAGCGCGACCGGGACAGCGCCGCCGCTGGATGATGCGAGGGGGATGAACTCGAAAAAGGCCGAGAAACGTCCCGAAGCCCCGGACAAACGGGGCCGGAATGCGCGCCTGGAACCGGATGCTGCCTTCGACCTCTGGTTGGAGCGCAGCCTCCGGGCGCTTTATGACGAGGTGGCCAAGGAGCCGATCCCCGACGACCTGCTGAAGCTGATCGAGGACGACAAGGCGCGCTGACGGCGCGCCTTGTCTGTTCCGGGGTCACAGGATTCCGAACAGGTTCAGCAGGATGATGACGACGATCGGGACCCCGAGCAGATAGAGAACGATCGACTTCATGGCAGTGCTCCGCATTCCAGGGACAGGAACCGGACCAACGCCGCAGCACCGCCGGGGGTTACGCCCGACCCCGGACCGGCGTCACCGCAGCATGTGACCGGACGCCGCCTTTGCTCCACACTCCCGGGACTGGCGGGACGGGGCGGGGACGGACGGGATGGCGGAACAGGGCGGCACGGAGGCGCCGGCATTGTCCCTCGGCGCAAGGCTGCGCCACATCGCGCTTCGCGTCTGGCGGGAAGCGATCTCGGATCACATCGGCGTGGTCGCGGCCGGCTGCGCCTTCTACGGCATGGTGGCGCTCTTCCCCGCGATCTCCCTCCTCGTCTCTGCCTATGGGCTGCTGTTCGATGTCGCGACGGTGGAGCCGCAGATCGAATACCTGCGCGAGCTGATACCGGAGGAGACGCACGATCTCGTGACGGGCCGCGTGCACGAGGTCGTCGCCTCCCCGCGGCCGCGGCTGGAGTTCGGCGCGCTCGTCAGCCTCGCCGTGCTGATCTGGAGCGCCTCGGCGGGCACGCGTTCGCTCATGAGCTCGCTCACCCTTGCGCATGGCGGGGGCGAGATACGGCATCTCCTGCGCTTCCACCTCACCGCCATGCTGCTCACCCTCGGCACCATCTTCGCGGTCGGCGTGGCGATGGCGCTGATGCTGGCCCTGCCCCTGATCCTGGACTTCACGGGCACGCTGATCGAGGAGACCGCGCTGATCCGCCTGGCGGGGCTGCTGCTGGTGCTCGGCGTGATGCAGCTCGGCATCGCGCTGTTGTATTTCTTCGGCCCGGCGCAGCGCCCGGCGCGCTTCCGGCTGCTCACCCCGGGCTCGGTCATGGCGACGGGGCTCTGGGCCGCGGCCTCGGTGGGCTTCCGCTGGTATGTCGCGGAGTTCGCGACCTATGACCGCATCTACGGTCCGCTCGGCGCGTCCGTCGTGCTGCTGCTGTGGTTCTACATCGCGGGCTACGCGATCCTGCTCGGCGCGGCGCTCGACGTGGCGGTCGAGGAGAGCAGCCGCCGCCGGCGCAAGGACGCCTGACGGCGCCCGTTCACCAGCGGCGGGCGGGCCCGCAATCGAGGTGGATGAAGCCGTCGCGCCGGTAGAGCCCGACGCCGCCCGTCTGCATGTCGGCCGCCACCCGCGCGAGTTCGAGCGAGTTCCGCCCGGGCAGGCGCACATCGGCCGCCATCCCCGACATGTGCAGCGAGACGCGGCTGACGCGCCTGGACTGCCGGGCGCGGGAGGCATTGGTCTCCGGCGCGCGATAGCCGCTGATCACCTCGAAATACTCGTCGGATCCCACGGCGCGCGCGACGGTCGTCAGCACGTCGAACAGCCTGGGGTCCATCGGCGTCACCTCGTCCATGGACGGGTCGCGGAAGACGATGTCGAGGCGGCGCAGCGCCTCGCGGTCATAGCGCCCGTCGCGCCAGTAGATGCCGTCGAAGGCCTCGCCGGTCTGCACGCGCCGGATCTTCACGGCACGCGCGCCCGCTCCCTGGGCGAAGGCCGGCGGCGCCAGCGTGCAGAGCATCGCCCCGCCCAGCGCGGCCCCCAGGATGCCACGCCGCCCGAAGACCCCCGCCGCGCAGCAGGGGCACGCCTCGTCATGCCGGGCCATCAGCGCGCCTCGGCGACCACGCGGACCCCGCGCCCCCGGTCCATGGCACGGGCATAGGCGTCGTCCAGGCCATATACGTCACCCCGCATCGCCACTCTCCCATTCTCGACGAGCACGCTGGTGTAGTGGAGCCGGACCGGCAGGGTCCGCGAAACGCTCGCCGTGCTGGTGGCCCGGCTGGCCAAGGCGCGATCGGCGCGCGCCCTGTCCCAGCCCGGCGTGCCCTGCAGGACGATGTCGAGCAACTCCATCGGGCGTTCCAGCCGGATGCAGCCCGAGGAGAAGAAGCGCGCACCGCGGCGGAAATAGTGCCGGTCGGGCGTATCGTGCATGTAGATGTCGTCATTGTTCGGCATGAGGAACTTGATCCGGCCGAGCGCGTTGGCGTCGCCCGCATCCTGCCGGATCGAATAGGGGAAATTGGTGCGGCTGTAGGCGGACCAATCGACCGTGGTCGGATCCACCTCGATCACCTCGCCATCCACGCGCTGGTAGATGCGGAAGCCGCGCGCCTGCACCGCGGACGGGTTGGCACGCAGCCGCGGCAGCAGGTCTTCCCGCGCGTTGCGGATGGGCACGCCCCATTGCGGGTTGAACTGCACGGCATTCAGCCGCACGCGCAGCATCGGCGTCTGGCGGTCCGGGCGGCCGACGACGACGTTCATCGCCGTCACCTCGCGGTCGCCGTCGAGCACCTGCAGGCGCTGGAAGGGGATGTTCACCTCGATCCGGCGCTCGGCGGGCACGGGCCCCTGGGCGCGGCGCATGTCGAGCGCCACGCGCAGCTGGCTGATGCGCTGCTCCGTGGTGCGGTTCAGCGCCTGCCAGGTGATGCGGCCGACGCGGGCATCGGCTTCCAGCCCCTCGGCTTCCTGGAAGCGCTTCACGGCCTCCTGCAGCGCCTGGTCATACACGGGGCTGCTGCCGGCGACGGCGGGATCGCCCACCGCCAGCCGCGCGCGCAACTGCGGAACGCGGCTGTCCGTCGCACCCGGCTCCAGCGTGCTGGCGAGGTTGCCGGTGATCTGCGGCAGGCCGC
>JAYRQX010000316.1:0-2702 GCA_041910415.1 Acetobacteraceae bacterium
GACCGCGCCGACGCCGCCGCCAATCAGCGCCGCGACGCCGATATCGCGGCTGCGGCCGCCGAAGACCGCGGCCCCGAGCGCGCCGAGAGCGGCACCGGTCACGGCGCCGACCGCCGCGCCGGCCAGGATGTTCTGGGCGAAGAAATTGCCGGTGTTGTTCAGCGCCTCCTGCTGCGGGCGGCAGGTGTCGGAGCCGTCGTCGAAGCCGAGACCGCCGGGCCCGCAACTCGCCAGGAAAGCCACCGAAGTGACCACCGTGATGCTGCGACGGATCATGTCACGCGTACGACGCATGGGCGTGGAACTCCTGGTGCTGGCGCAGAAGGGTGGCGTTTTCCGCACGGTAACAGGCCGCACGCCCCCGCAACAAGGCCCTGCTGGCCTTCCGGCTGCGCTCTCCCTAGGTTTGTACTGCGTCAGGCTCCCGGGCGTGAGAAGCTTCGGGGCCGAAGGTCAGGAAAAGGGGCACAAGGGATGACGACGACACGCAGGTTGATTCTGGGCGGCATGGCCGGTGCGACGCTGGCGCGGCCGGCCTTCGCGCAGGGCACGGGCCCGATCCGCATCGCGACCGCGGGACCCATGACGGGCCAATACGCGGCTTTCGGCGGTCAGATGCGCGAAGGTGCGACCCAGGCGGTCACCGACATCAACGGCGCGGGCGGCGTGCTCGGCCGGCAACTCGCGCTCGAGATCGGCGACGATGCCTGCGACCCGCGCCAGGCCGTGAGCGTGGCGAACCAGCTCGCCGGACGGCGCGTGCTCTTCGTGGCCGGGCATTTCTGCTCGGGCTCGTCCATCCCCGCGCGCGATGTGTACGCCGAGGAAGGCGTGCTGCAGATCTCGCCGGCCTCGACCAATCCGCGCTTCACCGATGAAGGGAAGTGGAACACCTTCCGCACCTGCGGCCGCGACGACCAGCAGGGCCAGGTGGCCGGCGCCTACATCGTGCGCACCTTCCGCGACCGGCGCGTCGCGATCCTTCATGACAACTCGCCCTATGGCAAAGGCCTCGCCGACGAGACCAAGCGCGCAATGAACGCGGCGGGGATGCAGGAGGCGATGTACGCCGCCTATGGCGACCAGGACCGCGACTTCAGCGCGCTGATCAGCCGCATGAAGGCCGACAACATCACGGTCATCTATGTCGGCGGCTACCACACCGCGGCCGGGCTGATCGTCCGCCAGGCGCGCGAGCAGGGCATGAACGTCACGCTGATCGGCGGCGACGCGCTGGTCACCAACGAGTTCTGGCAGATCAGCGGCGCGGCGGGCGAAGGCACGCTGATGACCTTCTCCTCCGATCCGCGGCGGCGGCCGACGGCGGCGGAAGTCGTGCAGCGCTTCCGCGCGCGCAACGTCGATCCCGAGGGCTACGTCCTCTATACCTACGCGGCCGTGCAGATCTTTGCCCAGGCCGCGCAGCGGATGAACGGCACCGATCCCAGGCGCATGGCGGACCTGCTGAAGTCCGGTGGGCCGTGGCAGACGGTGCTCGGCCCGATCAGCTTCGACCGCAGGGGCGACGTCACCGTGCCGGACTATGTCTTCTATGTGTGGCGCAACGGCAGCTACGCGGAGATGTGACGGCGAAGGCGAGCCATTCGCAGGCTCCGCCTCCCGTCCGGACAACGAACCCCGAACCACGCCGGTCCCGGCGGGTTCGGGGTTTTTTACTTGTATTGCATATTGTCACGATTGCGGAATCAATTGTTTGAACGCGCCATCTCTCCTTGCGATGGTCACGCGAACTGATGCCGTCGGATGGAGGGACGCATGAAGCGGATCGCGGGGTTGTTGTTGAGCGTGGCGATCGCCACGCCGGTCGCGGCCCAGGAAGCGCCGCTGCGCGTTCCCCAGCGTGATGTCGTGGTGACCTACGCGCAGAATCCCGGCGGGCCACCGGAGCGTCGGCGCAACCAGGAAATCCGCTACTCCGCCACGGCCCAGCGGTTCCGCATGACCTCGCCCATGAATGCCGAGATCTTCATCCTCATGGACCCCCGGTCCGGCGCGGTGACGCTTGTTCGCCAGGCCCGCAATGCCTCCGCCCCGATGCCACGCTCGGACGGGATATGGTGGAACGCCGCCCTGCGGGCGCAGCGCCTGGGAACGGATACCATGGCCAGCGTCGCCTGCACGAATTGGCGGCTGACGCATCCGACGCGCGGACAGCCGCCCAGGGGTGGCGGCGAGTTCGTCGAGCCGTCCGATTACTGCTTCGGCGCCGACGGCGTCATGCTGCGCCAGCAGGAAACCAGCGGGGAGGTCCGCATGATCGCGACGTCGGTCCGCTACGTGGCCCAGGACGCGCGCGAATTCGCGATACCGGCCGGCGTCCGACAACTCACCTTCCAGCAGTTCATACAGCTGGATTAGCGGCGGGCCGGCCTTGCCGAAGAAGGACGGCGCGGCCGGGACCGTGCCGGCGGCGCCGATGGCGGGTCGGCGCAACGACGGGAGAGTTGATCGCGAATCGCTTGCGCGCGGCGCGGCGGGTGCCCATCCTCCCCATCAGTCGTCAACAACCGAAAGGAGGTGATCCGGTGTCTAGTCGCTACTTGAGGATTGCTGCCGCGATCGCATTCATCTTCGCGAGCAGCGCTGCGTCGGCTTGCCCCGGCGCGAATTCGAAGTCGGCGGACGGCTCGCACGGTTCGACCCATTCCAGCAGCGCGCAGAAGGGCGGCTGAACCCGAGAC
>JAYRQX010000317.1:0-1863 GCA_041910415.1 Acetobacteraceae bacterium
CGCGGGGTCGAAGAATGCCGCCTCGCCGCCGGCCTGTGCCATCCAGGGTTCCGGCAGATAGACGCGCCCGATCCGGTCGCGGTCCGGCACCAGATCCTGCAGATGGTTCAACACCTGCAGCGCGGTGCAGAGCGCATCCGCCGCGGCGATGGCCTGCGCATCCTCCTCGCCATGCAGCCGCAGCAGCATGCGCCCGACGGGATTGGCGGAGCGCGCGCAGTACTCCTCGAGCGCCGCCCAGCCGGCATAGCGCGTCTGCACCGCATCCTGGCGGAAGGCGGAGAGCATGCGCCGCGCTTCCCCGGTCCCGACCGCCGTCGCGTGAACCGGCCGCGCGGCCGGATCGCGCGTCGCGGTGTCGTCGAGCGCCGCTTCCAGCGCGTCCAGCCGGGCCAGCTTCTCCCCGGGCGCCAGGCGGGGATGGTCAGCGATGTCGTCCGCGGTGCGGACGAAGCGGTAGAAGGCCAGCACCTTCGGACGCACCGCGCGCGACAGCAGCAGGGAGGCGACCGGAAAATTCTCGCTGCGATGATCGCGCGACGGCGCCTGCGTCATGGTCCCGCGGCGCCGGTGGCCGAATGAGCGCGGCCCTTCCAGGATGCCTGGCGCCCCATCGCGGCACGCAGCAGCGCCGTCCATTGGATGGCGAGCACGACGGCCACGGCGAAGGGGTGCAGCGGCACCGTCCACCAGGGCTCGCGCGCCTTGATCGTGATCGCGGCGCGCAGCGCGACCATCAGCGCGAGCGCGAGCACCGCGCGCGGCGCCGGCAGCAATGCGAAGGGCAGCAGATGCGCGCCGGCCAGCAGCACGGTCCAGACCGGCAGGCCCATCGGCGTCGCCATGCCGCCCCCCGCATGCTTTGCGAAGCCCGCCCAGGATTGGGCGAAGCCGCGACCCATGCGGGAGGTCGCGAGGTTCGCGGCATCCACCACATCCGTCCCAATCCCAGCCGCGCGCATCCGGCGAGCCAGGGCGATCCCGTCATGCAGGGTGCCGCGGATCGCCCCATGCCCGCCGGCGCGGTCATAGGCCGCGCGCGTGACCAGCATCAGCCGCCCGCACGCCGCGGCGAAGGGTGGGAAGCGCGAGACGGCGCGGCCGCCGCCGGGCAGGTAGCCCATCCACAGCAGGGCGATCATCGGCACCGTCAGCGCCTCGCCCGGCGATCCGATGCGCTGACGCGGCACGCCCGTCACCATGCCCGCACCGATCCGCGCCGCCTGCCCCGCCATCGCCGCTGCGGCATGCGGGTCGAGCCGCACATCCGCATCGATGAACAGCAGATGCGTCCCCGTCGCCGCTTCGGCCAGCCGGGCGCGGGCATGGGCCTCGTCCGTCCAGCCCGGCGGGCGCGGCGGGCAGGCCAGCAGCCGGACGCGCGGCTCCCTGGCCGCGATCGCCGCCACGATTTCGGCCGTGCGGTCGCGCGAGCCGTCATCCATGACCAGCACCTCGACCGCCACGCCGATCTGACCGACGGCGTGCGCGATGCATGTCGCGGTCGTTGCTTCCTCATCCCGTGCCGGAATCAGGATGGAGACCAGCGCCCGGTCCGGCACCCGCCCCTGCGGCGCGCGCACGAACAAAAGATTGAGCAGGCCGATCATGGCCGGATAGCTCGCGAGCGCGAGCGCGATCCAGGCGAAATCGTTCATCGCGGAGCCCTCCTGGCCCGCCGATCATGGCGGGGATCGGGTGGCCGCCTCCTTAACGCGGCGCCAAGGCGCTGCCGGGCCTGATGGACGCCGCCCATGCCCTCCCGTCCCTGCACGACCGTGTCGAACCGCCCGGGGTCGCGGGATATCGCGTCCCGGGCCGGGCGGTCCATGATGGACCCGAGCATCGCGGCCTGCCGATGTC
>JAYRQX010000318.1:0-1640 GCA_041910415.1 Acetobacteraceae bacterium
CCGCGGCCTCGAAGCGGGCGCAGTCGCGTTCGTGCAGGAAGATCGGGCTCGGCGTCCAGTAGACGCCCTGCGGATGCGGCAGGGTGTAGCTGCCGAGCAGCATGGTCTCGCCGGGCGCGCCGAGGCGCAGGCAGTGGCGGCAGGGAAAGCCAGGACCGTCCACGACGCGCCGGTGCAGCGCCTGGCCGCGGTCGTCCTGCCCGGTCGCGCGCCAGCGGCGGGCGGTTCCGGTCTCGATGGCGATGCAGCGAAAGCGTGTCATGGCGGGGTCCCGGGTGCTTGCGCGGGGAGCGATGCCTCATGCGGTTCACCACGGGCCATCCGCCCGTTGCGCCCGCATGATCGGGCCGCCTACACCCTGGCTCCATGACCCCGATCGAGATCGCGCTGGAGGAAGCCCGGGCGGCGGCCGCACGCGGCGAGGTGCCGGTCGGCGCGGTCGTCACCGATGCGCAAGGCCAGGTCCTCGCCCGCGCCGGCAACCGGGTGGAGGAACTGTCCGACGCCTCGGCCCATGCCGAAATTCTGGCATTGCGGGCGGCGGCGCAGCTTCGCGGTGAGCCGCGCCTGCCCGACTGCACGCTCACGGTCACGCTGGAGCCCTGCCCGATGTGCGCGCAGGCGGCGAGCGGCTTCCGGGTGAAGCGGCTGGTCTTCGGCGCCTACGACCCCAAGGGCGGCGGCGTGGAACACGGCGCGCGGGTCTTCGCCGCATCCTCCTGCCATCACCTGCCCGAGGTGGTGGGCGGGGTGCGCGAGGCCGCATGCGCCGCGCTGCTGCAGGATTTCTTCGCCGCGCTGAGGCGTTGACCCCATGCGCGCTTTCGATGTGAATGGCGCGGCTGACGCTGGGCTGACAGAGAATGCGTGTCTTCTACGTCCATGAGCTGCTGGGGGGGAGCGACCACGAATTCCTGGTCAATCTCTACACGCGCGTGCTGAACCGCTGGCCGGATGAGGGCGGCTACAAACACTACCTGTCCCGCATCGAGGGCCGCCCGGACACCCGCCGCGAGACGGTGCTGGAGATCGGCCATTCCGACGAGGCAAGGACTCTCGGCATCGTCCTGCGTGAGGAGGAGGAAGGGGAACCGGCGCCCGCGACCGCCGGAGCGGGCGCTGCGGCCCCGGCTGAGGCGGGCGCGGTGCTCGCCGAGATCGAGGCCTTGCGCCGCCAGCTCGCCGCCGCGGAACAGGACGAGGCGCAGACCGCGCTGGAGCGTGCCGAAGCCGGGCTGCGCCGGCTCCGCACCGAGGTGGATGCGCTGCACGCGGACGTCTGCCTCGCGCTCCGCAACATCATGCAGGACCGGCTGCGCGGGCGCTGACCGAGACACGCTCCCCATCGCCTCTGCCGGCTGCCGGGGTTGGCGAGATCGCGCGCCTCTCCGTGCCCACCGTGCTCGTCGCCTTCGGCGGCGCGGCGGCGCAGACGACCGAGGTCTGGCTGATCGGCCGCCTCGGCACCGAGGCGCTGGCCGGCTACGCGCTGGTGCTGCCGCTGCTCATGCTGCTGCAGATGACGTCCACGGGCGCGATGGGCGGCGGCGTCGCCTCGGCGATCGCGCGGGCGCTCGGGGCCGGGCGGCGGGACGAGGCCTCGGCGCTGGTGACCCATTCGCTGCTGATCGCCGCCGGGA
>JAYRQX010000319.1:0-5268 GCA_041910415.1 Acetobacteraceae bacterium
CCGAGCGGCCGAATGGCCGCCGCCGGCGGTCCGGCGTAGCCAGGCAAACAGGAGGTTTGCGCCCGGTGCATGAGGGTCGGCAAAGATGACACCGACGGTCGAAGCATTCGACCGTTGGTATGAGCCCCGCGCGGCGGGGCGGCGCCGTTCAGACCGAGACGCGGCGGACGATGCGGCCGTCGAAATAGCCGTTGTTGTTGCCGCCCGTGTACTCGTGCCGTTCGCCGAAAAGCGTGAAGGAGAACGGCTCATGATCGGCGTCGTAGTTCACGGTCGTTCCGCGCTGGGCGAGCACCAGCCGCAACTCGCCGTCCCAGGGATCGCAGACGCAGAGGTAGTGGGCATTGTCCTGCGCATGCGTCTCGTCGATGACGACGGCGTGGGATTCGGTGGACCCGTTCCACTGCACGACCGCGATCAGCGGCACCCCGTCCGCGGTCGCGTCCACCGCGGCCTGGGCCAGGCCATCGGCACCGACATTCGCGGTTTCCCAATGGCCGAGGCCCAGATCCGACAGGATCGCCGGGTAGAGATCCCACTGCGCGCCCGTGGTGTTGAAGTCCCTGACATGCCCGTAGTGGCGCTGGTGCATGTCATAGACCTCCTGCTCGCTGCGCACCGCGTCGTCCATGGCCGATCGCGCGATGCTGAGGCCGATCAGGCTCCCGACGACCGGCAACTGCGACACCTGGGCCCCTGCGGCCATGCCGGCGGCGAGGATGTGCTTCTTCATCTTGAAGTTGACCATCAGCAGCGACGCCACGCCGCAGGAGGAATGGCGGTCCTGCGAGCGCACCATGTGGGGGCTCGCGAAGCGGTCGAGGCGGAGGAACCAGGACATGGCGGTGTTTCCTGTCGATTGCCTTTATAAGACAATCCTTCTGGATAGGAATCGCGGCCTTCGCATTGATCCTGCGCAACCCGCGCCAGGATGCGCGGGACATGGACCTCCCGCCGCTGCCGTTCAGACCGAGACGCGGCGGACGATGCGGCCGTCGCAATAACCCTGGTTGCCGGCGCCGGAATAGGCGTGCCGGTCGCCGAAGAGGGTGAAGGAGTAGGGCTTCACGTCGCCGTCGTAGTTCAGCGTCGCGCCCGGCGTGCCCTCGACGAGGCGCAACTCGCCGTCCCAGGGATCGCAGAAGCAGATGTAGTTGGTGCCGCCGAAGCTGTGCGTCTCGTCGATCACGACGGCATGGCCGCCGCCGCCGTTCCACAGCACCGCGACGATCACGGGCACGCCGCCCTTGGTCGCGTCGATCGCGGCCTGCACCAGGCCGGCCTGACCCACATTCACGCATTCCCAGGTGCCGAGGCCGAGTTCGTTCAGGATGGCGGGATAGAGCGCGGGATTCGAGCCGTTCTTGTCGAAATCCGTCACGCTGCCCTTGTACTTGTCATAGATCTTGTACACTTCGGGCTCGCTGCGGATGGCGTCGTCGATCGCCGACTTGGCGATGCTGAGGCCGACCACGCCGCCGATCACCGGCAACTGCGAGACCTGCGCGCCCGTCGCCATGCCCTGGGCGATGATGTGCTTCTTCATCTTGAAGTTGGCCATGATCAGGGACGCGATGCCGCAGGAATTCTCCTTCTCCTGCGAACGCACCATGTGCGCGCTGCCGAAGCGGTCGAGACGGAGGAACCAGGCCATGGCGGATGCTCCCTGAGGCTTGCGAGAATGAATCGTCGCGCAGGCTAGGATAACGCCCGTCGCCCCGGTGTGAAATGATTCAGGCCGCCGCGCGCACGAGCCGCCCGGGCAGCGCGCCGGTCGCCGCACCGTCGCGATAGGTGACCTCGCCGGCGACGATGGTGGCGCGATAGCCGCGCGCCTTCTGCAGCAGGCGGCGTCCGCCCGCGGGTAGGTCGGCCACCATGCGCGGCGCTTCCAGCGCGAGGCGATCCGGATCGAGGATGTTGATGTCCGCGCGCAGCCCCGGTCGCAGCATCCCGCGGTCGCGAAGCCCCGCCGCGCGCGCGGTGTCGGAGGTCAGGCGGCGCACCAGTTCCGGCAGCGGGAAGCGCGCCTCCTTCGCGGTGCGGCTCCAGTGCGAGAGCAGAAAGGTCGGGAAGGAGGCGTCGCTGATGAAGGCGACATGCGCGCCGCCATCCGACAGGCCCATGATGGCATTCGGATGCCGCAGGCATTCGGCGGAGGCCGCCAGCGTGTAGTCCGCGTAGTTCGTCAGCGGCGCGAACAGGAAGCCGGTGCCGTCCTGCGCGGTCAGCAGGTCGTAGGCAACCTCCTCGGCGCTGTGCCCCTCGCGCGCGGCGATGGCGGCGATGGAGGCCTCCTGCGGCGGCGTGTAGTCGGGCGGGTCGCCGAAGGGGAACATGCGGTCGAAGGTGAGGCGGTTGATGAGCGGGAAGCTGCTGCCGGCGAAGCGGTCCTCCGACAGGATTCTTGTTCGTATCGCCGGGTCGCGCATGGCGGCGGCGCGCTGCGGGGCGGGGAGATCCGTCAGCGTCTTGTAGGTCGGTGTGCCGGAGAAGGGATTCTGGCTGCCTTCCAGGCCGAACAGGATGCCGATGGGGCGCGGCGGGAAGACGGGGCGGATGGAAAGCCCGTCGGCCGCCGCTTTGTCCGAAAGGAACAAAAGTTCCTTCCAGGCTTCCGTGCGGTCGTGGCGCGCGGTCAGCGAGAAGACGATGGGCCGGCGCGAGGTTTCGGCGACGCGGCGGACCATCGCGAACTCGGTCGCGGGATCAGGCGTGTTCCAGTCGGAGACCAGTTCCAGGAAGCCCGTGCCGGCATCGGCCAGGCCCTGGGCGAGGCCCTTCAGCTCCTCCTCCTGCGCGCGGAGCGTGGGCGTGGGGTCGCCCGCCAGCGTCTTGTGGCTGATGGTGCGGCTGGTCGAGACGCCGAAGGCGCCGGCGCGCACCGCCTCGGCCACGATCGCGCGCATCGCGGCGATGTCGGCCTGGTTCGCGTTCTCCAGCTTCAGGCCGCGCTCGCCCATCACATGCACGCGCACGGCCGCGTGGGGCACGAGCGTGCAGATGTCGATGTCGCGCGGGCGTTCGGCCAGCACGTCGAGGTATTCGGGAAAGCTCTCCCAGCGGAAATCGAGGCCTTCGGTCAGGATCGGGCCCGGGATGTCCTCCACGCCTTCCATCAGCGCGATCAGCAGGTCGCGGTCCGCGGGCCGCACGGGGGCGAAGCCCACGCCGCAATTGCCCATCACCGCCGTCGTCACGCCGTGCCAGGCGGACGGCGCGAGATGGCTGTCCCACACCGCCTGGCCGTCGAAATGGGTGTGGATATCGACGAAGCCCGGCGTGACGACGAGGCCCTTCGCGTCGATCTCCTCGCGCCCCCGCGCGGAGACGGTGCCGATGGTCTCGATCGCGCCGTCGCGGATCGCGATGTCGGCGGAAACGGGATCGGCCCCGGTGCCGTCGATCACGGCGCCGTTGCGGATGACGAGGTCGGCGGCACGGGTCATGGGACGCTTCCGGATTGATTGCGACCAACGTAGCGCGGGGCGGGGAGGGGAGGGAATTGCCCCCACCCCCGGCCAGACGCAGGGCGTTTGCCCTGCCCTTCCCCGTTCGCTCCGCTCACAGGGGAGGGAGCCTCCCTCCCCTGCGCAGCGGGGGAGGGCCGGGGTGGGGGCAAAGGGCAGCGACGCCCGCATGCGTTCAGCAGAACTTCGCCGCCACGTCCGTCGATGACCGCACCTCGATCGCATCGAAATGCGCGTCGAGGAACGCCTCTGCCTTCGCCACGCCAAGGTCGAACAGGTGCCGCAGGAAGGGCGGGTCCGCGTTCAGCTTCGACGAGGCGTTGAACGCGGCCAGTTCCGCCTCGGCATCGATCGAGTGGATGAACACGCGCTGGTGGAATTTCGGATCGAGCTGGCCCTTGTCGATCGCCTCGCTGACGAAGCGGATCATGCGCATCTCCCGCATCAGGGAGGAGTTGAAGGCGAGCTCGTTCACGCGGTCCATGATGGCGCGCATGTCGCGCGGCACTTCCGGGATGTTGATGGGGTTCAGCTGCACGATCAGGATGTCCGGGCAGCCGCCCATGTAGATCAGCGGGAAGATCGGCGGGTTCCCCGAATAGCCGCCATCCCAGTAGTGCTGGCCGTCCACCTCCACCGCCTGGAAGACCTGCGGCAGGCAGCCCGACGCCATCACGGCGTCGAGCGACATTTCCGTCCGGTCGAACACGCGGAGCCGCCCCGTCAGCACGTTCGTCGCGCAGATGAAGGCCGCCGGCGCCGTCGCCGCGCGCAGGCGGTCGAACTCCACCGTCGCCGCCAGCGCGTCGCGCAGCGGATTCATGTTGCCCGGGTTCGCTTCGTACGGAGAAAGGACCTTGAGCAGGAAATCCGCCATGTGCCAGGCGGGCGACCAGTCCATGTTGCCAAGGCCGATCCAGCGGTCGATCAGCGTGGGCTGCACGGGCGAGAAGCGCGACGTCTCGCCGAGCCGTGTCCAGAACGCGTCCAGCATTGCGCGCGCCATCTCCGGCCCGCCGGCGGCCAGCCCATCGGCCAGGATCGCCGCATTCATCGCCCCCGCGCTGGTGCCGACGATGCCGTCCACCGCCAGCCGCCCGTCGCGCAGCAGCCGGTCCAGCACGCCCCAGGTGAAGGCGCCATGCGTGCCGCCGCCCTGCAGCGCGAGCTTGATCCGCTTGGCGTTCCCCGGGCGCGCCATCGTCTCAGCGCAGGCCCAGCACCTCGCGCTGGCGCCGCAGCATCTCGAGCGCCTTTTCGCCGAGCTCGTCCTCGGGTCCCGCGACATGCGCGACCGCCGCGAAGGCGCGGGCGCGGTCCTTCTTCGCGGGCAGCAGGTCGGGCAGCGCCGCCAGCGCCTCCTCCGGCACCAGGGTCACGATGACCGTCTGGTCGCGGATCATTTCCGTTCGCTGGCCGGGGGTCATGGAGGCGAAGGGCTGCTGCGTCGTCAGCAACAGGTTCGAGCGTTCGAGCCGCGAACGCCTGACGCCGCCGCGCGACTGCGCGAGCAGGATCATCATGCGGATCACGGCTTCCGCGTAGCCGCCCTGGCGCACGCTGGCCAGTGCGTCGCGCACCTCGGCCGATTGCAGGATGTCGGAGACGGCTTCGGATTCCTCGGGCACGTCGTCGGTGATGCCGATCGCGCCCAGCGTGCCATAGACCGCGTGGAAGGCGGCTTCGGCCCAGGCGTCGCGGGCGTCGCGCATCGCGTCCATGGTGCGCTCCACCGAATTCGCCCAGGCCTGCTCCATGGCGACGAAGGGATTGCCGGGCGACGCCGCGCGGCGGTTCG
>JAYRQX010000320.1:0-1676 GCA_041910415.1 Acetobacteraceae bacterium
CGGAGGCGGCGGCGCGGGCCGACGCATTGCTGACGATCCTGTCCGAGGAGGCCGCCGCCGCCGACGCCTTCTGGGAGGGGGTGCAGGCCGCCCGCGCCGCGGGCCTGCGGCCCATCGTGTTGCTGACCTGCCCGCGGACCCGGCTGGCCGCGATGGAAGGCGCGGTGCCCGAAGGTCGGCGCGACCTCTACCAGTGGCTCATCCGGACCACCGTCGTGGAGTACGAGCGCGGCGACCGGACCGGATTCGTGTCGATCCTGCGCGGGCTGGAGCCCGACCTGCCATGGTGGTGGCGCGACGACGCGATCCATTTCGCGATGGCGATGGACGGATTCTCTGTGTTCGCGCCATCCGGCGAGATGCAGGGCGCAAGCGGCGTCACCGACCGGCGCTATCCGGAAGTGCTGGACGAGGCGGGCGTGGCCGAGGGCGTGGCGCTGGCGGACGCCGCCGCGCCGCCGGGTTCCGGCACTCCGGTACGCGTGGACGAGGCCTTCGCCCGCGCCGTCGCGCAGCGGCTCGACGAGCGCATCCATTTCCCGCAGGGGCACTTCCGCCTACCCTGGATCGTGCTGATGCGCCAGGCGCGCCCGCGCTTGGCAGAGGCGGGCGGGCCCTGGTGGGATCATGAGGACGAGGACCAGCTGAGCGCCGCCTTCCACGCCTTCGGCCTGCATGCCAAGACGGGCGTCGCGTCCGCCTTCGTCGACGCGCTGCTCACCCTGCCGTGGTCCGCCCCGGCGGACGTTGCGGGGGGCGTGGACGAACGCACCCGCGGCCTGATCGCCGCGACCCTGGCGCTGAGCGACATGGCCTTCGCGTCGAACAACAAGATCCCGCTGCGCCTGCCGCTGCATCCGGCCTTCGTCAGCTACACGTCGGCCGACGCTGATTTCGCGCGTGAACTGGTCGACCAGGTGGCGCGGCACGAAAACGTGGACCTGTGGTGGGACGGTCACTCGATCGCCATCGGCCGGGAGCTGACGGAGACGCTGCGCGCGGCGATCGAGGCGGCAGAGCGCTTCGTGCTGATTGCCTCGCCGGAGGCTGCGCGGAGCCGCTACGTGCAGTTGGAGGCGCAGGCGGCGACGGAGCTGGGCAGGCCGGTGATCGTGATGGCGCCCGCTGGCGCACTCGACCCCTTTTGGCAGGCAGCGGTCGGGGCATGGCGCGCGGCGGGAGCGTCGGTGACCGAGTTGTCGCCCGGCCGTTCGCTGGATGAGCGGGCATCGGCGCTCGCCGCGGCCCTGACTCGCCGCCCCGAGGCCAAGGCCGACTGGCTGCGCGAACGCATGGCGCTTCTGCCGCCGGGCCTCGGCCGCGGCGGGGTGCGCTCGACCCCGGCGGCGGGCCGGGCTCCTGGATGAGAGCCCCTGTGCACGGTCGCGGCGGGCCGGAATCACGGCGTCATTCGCGTGCCGCGCACCGGGACCGCAGCGACGATCGACGGGTGGGACTGTGCAGATCGCCCGTCGCCGCGCGATCGCCCCGACTCGATCAGGGGCGCTCATCTCTTGGTCGCGGTGATCAGCAAGGCCGGCATCGCGAATGCGACTGTGCCGCCGGCATCGACGAACGGCAGGAAAGTGACTCGAGCTTCGCGCCGCAGGCGCTCGAACTGGCCATCGTCGAGCAGGCCGCCGAGCGTCCACGCGCAGGCGCGCTCGGTCGACACC
>JAYRQX010000321.1:0-2421 GCA_041910415.1 Acetobacteraceae bacterium
CACCATCGCGCAGCCGGCGGTCCCCCCGTACCGTCGGGCCTGCGCGACGCAGCCGGGTCGCCCCACGGCCCGGCCGCCTGGTGCTGGGGAGGGCGACCCGGCCCGTAGCGCCACCAGCCTGCACGGCGTGCCCCAGGCGCCGTGCCCCCATTCCGGCGCCTCCGTGTGCGCCGGCATCCGCGCGCGGGCGGTCATCCGCGACTTGGACGTTTCCTCCCGAAACTGGCCGGCGAGGCCGCAACGCCCCGCCGGCCCTTTCTCACCCATCCCCCATGCCGCCACTCTGCGCCCCGCCCCCACGCGCCGCACCGTGAACCGCTCACGCCATGCGGGGGTGTGCGCATGAAGCCCGACGACGGAATCCCCGAAGAGAAAGTCGACGCGGTCGCAAGGATCGTCTTCCCGGGTGCCTTCGACCGTGCGGCGTTCGAAGCGAACGCGAACATCTACACCCAGTCCGGCGATTTCGAACGGCGCCAGCACGCGGCTCGCCTGCGCGTGGTTGCCACGCTGCGCGCCGCCGCCGCCTGGGATGCCGAGCACGCCGCATGAACAGTTCAATCCTCGCCCTCAAAGCCGCCTTCCGACTTGCCGTGCACGCCGCCGGCGGCATCGATGCGGTGGGCGCGCTGATTGGCCGCTCGCCCCAGCAGGTCGCCCGCTACTACGACCCCGGCTCGCCCGACACGCCCTCCTTGCGCGTCGTCGCCCTGGTCGAGGCCGCCGGCCCCTCGCTGTACGTCACCCGCGCGCTGGCCCAGCTGCACGGCGCTGCGGTGGTCGAGGCCGCGGCAGACATCCCCCACCAGCCCGTGGCGACGCGGCTGGCGCAGGTCGGGGCCACCAGCGGCGCCGTTTTCGCCGAGGGCGCGGCCGCGCTCGCCGACCAGCGCGTCACCCCGGCCGAGGCTGCAAGCCTTGCCGCCCGCGTGCGCGACCTGCTGGGCGCCGGCGAGCTGCTGGCCGCGCTGCTGGAGGCGAAGTGAATGTCCTCGATCTCTTCTCGGGCATCGGCGGCTTCGCGCTCGGGCTGGAAGCCGTCGGCATGCAGACCGTCGCCTTCGCCGAGCGCGACCCCTTCGCCCGCGGCGTGCTGCGCCACCACTGGCCAGCTGTGCCTTGTTATGCCGATGTCGCCGCCGTCACCGAAGCCCGCCTGCGCGCCGACGGAATCCCTCTGCCCGACCTTGTCTGCGGCGGCTTCCCCTGCCAGCCCTTCAGCGTCGCCGGCGAACAGCGCGGCACGGAAGACGAGCGCCACCTGTGGCCCCACTTCGCCCGCATCGTCGCCGAGTGCCGACCGCGCTGGGTGGTTGCTGAGAACGTCCCTGGCATCCGCGCTATCGCGGCGGACGGGGTGTGCGGCGACCTGGAAGCGCTCGGCTACGCCTGCTGGCCGTGCGTGGTGGGTGCTGACGATGCCGGCGCGCCGCACATCAGGAAGCGCGTGTGGTTCGTGGCCCACGCCGGTGGGCGCGGATACGGGCGGGCGCAGGACGCAATACGCGCAGGGCGGCACGCCGCTGTCGCTGGCAGTGCATCGCTGGCCCACGCCGATGGCATCGGATGCGCGGGGCAGCAGCGGGGCGCAGCGGGACGGCAAGCAGATCCAACTGGTCGATGTGGTGCGCTTTCCGACGCCGATGGCGCGCGACTGGCGCAGCGGCAGCCAGGCGACCCAGGCCGAGCGTGGCCGCACGGCGGGTCCGACCCTCTCGGAATCCATTGGTGGGATGCTGAACCCCAATTGGGTCGAGTGGCTGATGGGATTCCCCATCGGGTGGACCGGCTGCGGTGCCTCGGAAACGCAGTCGTCCCTGCCGTTGCCGCCGCGATCGGCGCCGCCATCCTCGATGTCGAGCGGGAGCTGAGCGCATGCACCGCATGACCCCGCCCGCCACGCTGCCCGCCGATGCCATCGGCTTCGTCGCCCGCCACCCCGAACGCCCCGAGCGCCTGGCCCTGTGGCACCGCGACGGCAGCCTCTCCAACTGGTTCGCCCGCGACCTGACGCGCGAGGCCATCGCCGCCATCCTGGCCACATACGGCTTCCGCCTGGCCGACGACGATTCCGTCACGCGGGAGGCGCAATAGATGCCCGCCGACTGGTCCCCCGACCGCATCGCCCTGCTGCGCCGCCTGTGGGCCGACGCCACGCTCAGCGCCACCGAGATCGGCCGGCGCATGGGCATCAACAAGAACCAGGTCGTGGGCAAGGTGCATCGCCTCGGCCTGCCCAACCGTCCGCCGGGCAATACCGGCGCGCCGGTGGAACAGGCCCGGCTGGATGCTGTCGCCGCCGACGTCCGCGACGGCCTCACCGCGCCCCGCATCGCCGCCAGCCGTGGCCTGACCGTCGGCCAGGTGACCTACATCGTGCGCAAGCTCGGCCTTTCCACCGATCGCGCGGCGAAGGCCCAG
>JAYRQX010000322.1:0-3620 GCA_041910415.1 Acetobacteraceae bacterium
CCGCCCGCGTCGCCAAGGCGGGCACGGAACCGCCGCGCGCGCCGGACCCGATCGGTGCGTCACCGGCCGGCCCCATGCATCTCGCCGCGCAGGACCAACCCGATGCCGCGGCGGACCTCGTCCAGGCCCGCATCGCGCAGCGCGCCTACGAAGCGAACATCGCGGTTATGCGCCGTGCCGTGCAGATGGAACGCGGCGCGCTCGACGTGCTGGGCTAGCCGCCCTTCACCGCGATCTGCACATCCACATTGCCGCGCGTCGCGTGGCTGTAGGGGCAGATCTTTTCGTGCGCCTCGCGCGCCAGCGCCTCGAGTTCCGCCTGCGGGATGGAGGGATCGTCCACCGTCAGCGTCACGGCGAGGCCGAAGCCACCGCCTTCGCGCGGACCGATCGAGACGGCGGCGGTGATTTTTGCACCCGCCGCGTTCTTCTTGTGCTGGCGGCCGATGAAATCCAGCGCGCCGCCGAAGCAGGCGGCATAGCCGGCGGCGAACAGGTGCTCGGGCGTCGTGGTGTTGGGCTTGCCGGGGCCGCCCATCGCCTTGGGCACGGAGAGATCGGCGGAAACGGACCCGTCCTCGGCCTGGGTGTGCCCGTTGCGGCCGCCGGTGGCAGTGGCGACGGCGGTGAATTTCGGGTCGATCCTGTCGGTCATGGCGGGCCTCCTTCGGGCGTCGGTTGGTCGCGCGGGACCGGCACTGACATGGGGGCGGGTTCCGATGTTGCGACCCCAGGCGATCAGGCCACGCCCATCACGCCCCCGCCATCTCCCGCCACTCCGCCTCGGTCAGCGTCGTCACGCCCAACTCCGCCGCCTTCGCGGCCTTCGATCCCGCATCCGCGCCGACGACGACCAGGTCGGTCTTCTTCGACACGCTCTTCGTCACCTTCGCGCCCAGCCGCTCGGCCATCGCCTCGGCCTCGTCGCGCGTCATCGTCTCGAGCGTGCCGGTGAAGACGATCGTCTTGCCGGCGACGGCGCTGTCCGCGGGGCCGGCGGCTTCGCTGTCCTCGGGCTGCACCTCGGCCACCAGCGCGTCGAGCGCCGTCAGGTTGTGCGGCTCGGCGAAGAACTCGACGAGCTCCTCCGCGATCGCGGGGCCGATGCCCTGGATCGCGCCCAATTCCTCCCGCGCTTCCGATCCGATCTCCTGTGCCGCGATCATGCGCTCTCGCCAGGTTGCGAAGGTATGGTAGTGGCGCGCGAGGAGCTTCGCGTTCTGCTCGCCGATGCGCCGGATGCCAAGGGCGAAGATGAAGCGTTCCAGCGGCACGCGCCGCCGGCTCTCGATCGCCTCCAGCAATTTTTCGACTTTGCGCTCGCCCCAGCCGTCCCAGGACAGCATGCGCGCGCGGTGCGCGTGCAGACGGAAGATGTCCGCGGGGCTGCGGACCAGTTCTTCCTCGAACAGTTTCTGGATGTTTTCTTCCCCGAGCCCGTCGATATCCATGGCGCGGCGACTGACAAAATGCTTGAGCCGTTCGACCGTCTGCGCGGCGCAGATCAGCCCGCCGGTGCAGCGGCGCACCACATCCTCGCCGTCGCGCACGGCGTGGCTGCCGCAGACGGGGCAGATGGTCGGAAAGGCGAAGGGCACCGCGTCCTTCGGTCGCTTCTCCGGCACGACGCCCAGAATCTGCGGGATCACATCGCCCGCGCGTTGCAGCATCACCGTGTCGCCGATACGCACATCCTTGCGGGAAATCTCGTCCTCGTTGTGCAGCGTCGCGTGGCGCACCACCACGCCGCCGACCGTCACCGGCTCCATCACCGCGCGCGGCGTCAGCGCGCCGGTGCGGCCGACCTGGATCTCGATGTCGAGCAGCTTCGTCACCGCCTGCTCGGCGGGGAATTTCCACGCCACCGCCCAGCGCGGCGCGCGCCCGACGAAGCCGAGGCGGCGCTGCCAGTCCAGCCGGTTCAGCTTGTACACCACGCCGTCGATGTCGTAGGCGAGGCCGCTCCGCTCCATCCCCATCGTCGCCTGGAACGCCGCCGCCTCGGCCTCGGTCGCCAGCAGCTTCGACAGCGGGTTCACCTGGAAGCCCCATGCGCCCAGCAGCGTGAGCCAGTCCCAATGCGTCGGCGCCGGCTGCGCGCTCGCCTCGCCCATCGCATAGGCGAACAGCTTCAAGGGCCGCGTCGCGGTCACACCTGGGTCCTTCTGCCGTAGAGATCCGGCGGCCGCGTTGCGCGGATTGGCCGGCACCACCACGCGCTTGCCTGCATCGAGCAGCGCCTGCTGCGCATCGCGAAAGGCCAGGAAATCCGTCTTGCGCATGAAGACTTCGCCGCGGATTTCGATGTGATCCGGCGCGCCCTTGGGCAGCCGGCGCGGCAGGTCGTCCAGCGTCAGCAGGTTGCGCGTGACATCCTCGCCTTCCGTGCCGTCGCCGCGGGTCGATCCGCGCACGAACGCGCCCTTCTCGTAGAGCAGGTTGATCGACAGCCCGTCGATCTTGGGCTCGCCCACGAAGGCCAGCGTCTCGTCCTCGGGCAGGCCGAGGAAGCGGCGGATGCGCGCGGTGAAATCGGCGAACTCGCCCTCGTCGAAGGCGTTGTCGAGCGAGAGCATCGGCGCGAGGTGCCGCACCTTGGCAAAACCCTCGGCCGCCTTGGCGCCGACGCGCCTGGACGGACTGTCCTCCCGCACCAGCGCGGGAAAGCTTTTCTCGATCGCGCGGTTGCGCCGCACCAGCCAGTCGTAATCCGCGTCGCTGATCTCCGGCGCATCCTGCTCGTGATAGAGCGCGTCGTGATGCGCGATCTCGGCCGCGAGCTTCGCGAGCTCGGCCGCCGCCTGCTCCTCGGTCAGCCCGGCGACATCGCCGGCGCGCGGCTTCTTCCCGCTCATCAGCCTGTTCCCGCCGCCAGCTTCGCCAGCCGGTCCTCCACCACCGCGAAGGCCAGCACCTGCTCGCCCAGCGCCCCATGGCTGCGATAGAGCGCATGCGCCGGCGCGTTCCAGCTTTTCGCGGTCAGCCACAGGTGATCGCCACCCTCGGCCAGCACCAGCCGCGCGAAGGAGCCGAGGATGGCGCGCGCGATGCCGCGCCGCCGATGCGCCGCGACCACATAGAGATCGCCGATATAGCGCCCGCGCGCCGCGAAGCCGGTCTCATAGGTGCGGAAGGAGGTGCCGTAGCCGAGCAGCCGTCCTTCGCCCTCGGCGACATGGCAGTCGCCGCCCGCGCCGCGCTCGATCAGATCGGCGATCACACGCTGCTGCGTCACACGGTCGGACGGATCGCCCTGCTGCGCATTCAGCGCGCGGATCAGCGCGGTGAGCCCCGTGGCATCGCGGTGCTCCGCGGGCCGCACGACGAAGCCCGCCGTCACACCAGATGCCCCTGCAACAGGCTGTCGGCCGCCGCGCGCGCCGCTTCGGTGATGCGCTCGCCGGCCAGCATCCGCGCCACCTCCTCGCGCCTGGCATCGCCGGCCAGGCGCTCCACGCGGGTCTCCGCGCTCGCCGCCTTGATCTGCTTGACCACGTTCAGATGCGCGATGCCGCGCGCCGCCACCTGCGGGGAATGCGTGACGACCAGCACCTGCAGGCGTTCCGCGACGCGCGCCAGCCGCTCGCCCACGGCGGCGGCCGTCGCGCCGCCGATGCCAC
>JAYRQX010000323.1:0-5402 GCA_041910415.1 Acetobacteraceae bacterium
CCGCCGGCATGCCCTGCGGCGGCTTGCCCGGCGCCCAGCCGCCGATGCGCCGCAACCGGTCGCGCGGATCCTTCGATCCGGCGGGCACCTGGGCCCCGGGATGGTTCAGGTCGAGATGCTCGAAGCAGTCGGCATCGAGGCCGTTGTCGAAGACGACGAGGTTCACGGAATGCCCGTCGAGCCCCAGCGCCCGCAGCGCATCGGCACCGACCGCGCCGAGCGCCCCGGCCGCCGTGCCGAACAGCGCGCCGGGGCCGGCGCCCGGACTCCAGGCATCGAAGGGCGCGACCGGCACATCCGCGCCCATGCCGAGGAAGCGATTGCCCGTGTATTCCTGGACCAGCCAGGCGCGGCACGCATCGATCGCATCCTGGTCGGCGAAGGCGAGCGCCACGGTGATGGGCTGCTCCGCGGGATCGAGGCCCCAGCGCGCGCTCGGCAGGTCCCGCACCGCCAGGGCGAGGCTGACGTCCCGGCTGGTGGTCGCGAGGATGCGGCCATGGATCCAGGACTGGACGCCGGCGCGGTCGCCCGACTTCAGGTTGGCCGCGTCCACCACTTCGAAATACTGCAGGTAGGGAAGATCCATCGCTTCGCTCCCTTGTCATCGGGCCGGCGGCTCAGCGGCCAGCTTGCCACGCCCGACGGTATTGTTGCACCGCTTCGAAATCATCCAACATGGGGCCGTGATCGCAGCGCATTCCCCCCCGCCCGACGACGACGCGGCCCCCCGGCCCAGCGCCTGGCGGCGCGCGGCGCTGCTCTTCGCCGATGTCGTCGGCTATTCCACGCTGATGGCGGCCGATGACCGCCGGACGTATCTGCGCTGGATGGCGCGGCTGCGCGGCGTGGTGCAGCCGGAGATCGAACGCGGCGGCGGGCGCGTCGTGCAGCTTGCGGGCGATGGCGTCGTCGCCGAGTTCGCCCATGCGGCGCAGGCGGTCACGACGGCGCTGCGCATCCAGCGGACGCTCAAGGCCATGCAGCAGGCCGAGCCCGACGCGCCCGCCATGGCCATGCGGATCGGCGTGCATGTGGGCGAGGTCTTCGTCGAGGAGGAGGCGCTGTTCGGATCGGCCGTGAACCTCGCCGCGCGGCTGCAGGCCCATGCGGTGCCGGGCGGCATCATGCTGTCGGCCGAGGCGCGGACCGAAGCCGGCGCGGCGCTGGAGGAGGAGCCCGTCGATCTCGGCCCCCTGCCGATGAAGGGTTTCGCGCTGCCGGTGCGCGCCTTCGCCCTGCAGGCCTTCGCGCAGCCCGAAGCGGCGGCGCAGCGGCGGACGCATGTGCTGCCTTCCATCGCCGTGCTGCCCTTGCGCAACCTGACGGGCGACCCGGCCGAGGATTATTTCGCCGAGGGCGTGGTGGAGGACGTGATCGTCTCGCTCGCCGGCCTGCACGAGCTGCTGGTGATCGCGCGCGGCTCGACGCTGGCCTTCGCCGGGCGGGATGTGGATCCGCGCGAGGCCGGCGGGACGCTCGGCGTCGGCTATGTGCTGACGGGCAGCTTCCGCCGTGCCGGGGATGCGCTGCGGATCGCGGTCAGCCTCAGCGAGACGGAGACCGGCGGCACGGTCTGGACCGAGCGGATGGAGCTGCCGCGCGGCGCGCTGTTCGACGCGCAGGACCGGCTGGTCGAGCGCGTGGTCGCGGGCATCGCGCCGCATGTGCGCGGGGTCGAGATGCAGCGCGCGATGCGCAAGCGGCCCGAGAGCTTTTCCGCCTACGACCACATGCTGCGCGCGCTGCACGTGATGGACAGCCTGGAGCGCGAGACCTTCGTGCAGGCGAAGCATCACCTCGACGCCGCGATCGCCGAGGATCCCGCCTTCGCCGCGCCCTATGCCTGGGCGGCGCGCTGGCACCGGCTGTGGGTGGGCCAGGGCTGGTCCACGGATGTGAAGGCGGATGGCGCGGCGTCCGAGGCGCTGGCGCGCCGCGCCATCGAGCTCGAGCCCGACAACCCGCTGGCGCTCGCCTATCTCGGCCACACCCGCGCCTACCTGGCGCACGATCCCGAGGGCGCCTGGCCCTATTTCGAGCAGGCGCTCGCCGCCTCGCCCAATTGCGCGCTGGCCTGGACGCTCTCCTCGGCCTGCCTCTGCTATCTCGGCCGCACGGACGAGGCGATCCGCCACGCCGAGCACGGTGCACGGCTCTCGCCCGCCGACCGCAGCGGCTATCTCACCTACCACTTCGTCGGCATGGCCTACTACTACGCCGGCCGATACGAGGAAGCGGTGCGCTGGAACGAGCGCGCCTACGCGATCAACCATAGCTTCACCTCCAACATCCGCGGGCTTGCCGTCTCCTATGTCGGCGCCGGGCGGATCGAGGATGCCCGCCGGATGGTCGCCCGCCTCAAAGAGATCGAGCCGGAGTTCGATCTCGGTCAGTACCAAAAGTCACGGCTCCCGTTCCGCCTGTCGCGACATGTGCACCAGACGATCGAGCATCTGCGCATGGCGGGCGTGGAGTCATAATCGGCGCCGTGCGGACCGGCCCCACCGGGAAGGGAGAGGAGAGAGGCGATGAGCGGCTTCGAGGGCATGGAAGGCATGGAGGGGATGGAAGGCATGGAGGGGATGGAGGGCATGGAAGGCATGTCCTCCGGCGGCGGTGGCCTGCGCGGCCAGACGCGCCCGATCGGCATCTCCCCCTCGCCCTTCGCGCATTTTCCCACGGCGACCAGCCCGCTCTGGCGCGGCGACACCTGGCCGCCGGCCGATATCGCGGATCCGACCGACGCGGGCTACGGCTTCACGCTCCGCGCGCACGGCGTCAGCACGAACAATGGCGTCTTCACGCCGAGCCCCGCCTACCCGGACGGCGCCTTCCGCGCCGATCTCTGGTGCAACGCCGCGCTCGCCGAGTTCCTGAAGATCAAGGACGCCAACGGCAAGGGCTGGGCGGAGGTGCTGGACCCCGTCACGGACATCTGGAACGACAAGGCAAGCGCGACCAGGCCGCGCGGCACGGACGAGGAGCTCCGGGAACTCATCGACCTCAGGCAATACCGCCCCGGCGCGATGGCCGAGGCGCTGTCGCAGCGGAACAACATCCTCGGCCATTTCCGGGGCATCCTGAACTTCACCGCGGGCTCCCACCCCGCGACCTTCCGCTGGGTGCTGGCGGGGCTGAAGATCGCGACCTTCCAGGTCTATCACTGGAAGGCGCTGTGGATGCGCCCGCGTCCCTCGCAACTGGCACCCGCCCTGATGCCGCCCATCGAGGTGCCGCCGCACCCCGCCTATCCGAGCGGCCATGCCACGCAATCCATGATGGTGGCGCTCTGCCTGGAGGCGGCGACGGGGAGCCTGCTGACGCCCCAGGGCCAGAACCCGCCCGGGAACAAGCAGCCCGAATTCGGCGGCCCGCTGCGGCGCATGGCGTATCGCATGGCGCGCAACCGGGAAGTGCTCGGCCTGCACTACCCCTCCGATTCCGAGATCGGCCGGACGCTGGCGCAGAAGAGCTTCGACCTCCTGCAGACGGTCGCCGCGCCGCAGACGCCGCCACCGCAGCCGACGGGGACGCTCTATCCGGGGCGCCCGGACTTCGCGGCGCTGCTCAGGGCGGCGAAGGCCGAATGGACGAAGTGGTGACGGGCGGGGACACGAGCGATCGGTAATTAGGAATTTATACTTGCGTTCGTTATAGAAATTCGCCTATCCTTCCCGGCTGTTCCTTGAAGCCGTCCATCCGTCCCGTGCCCGGCCCCATGTCGGCGCTGCCCGGGCCTCGCTTCCCCTTCCCGGAAGAAGGAGGGGGTGCGGGGGAGTTCATCTCCCCCGGCTTCCCTTTTGTCCGAATCCCCGGCTTTTCGGCACTTTCACAACCCAGGGTGGTGACCCGGCATCGCGCCCCGACGCGGCGGAAGCGTAACGCCGTCATCCCATGCATGGCGGCCTATTCGGCCACCTGGTCCTCGCGGATCGCGAGGACCTTGTCCACGCGCCGCCCGTCCATGTCCACGATCTCGAAGCGCCAGCCCGACCACACGATGCGGTCGCCCTCCCTCGGGATGCGCTTGAGCAGCGCGAGCATCAGCCCCGCGACCGTGTGGTAGGTGCCGGCCGCCGGCAGTTGCGGCAGGTCGAGCCGCGCGCGCAGCTCGTCGCTCGGCATCATGCCGTCCAGCAGCAGGCTGCCGTCGTGGCGCGTCACCGTGCCCTCCTCGGGCGCCTCGGGCGCGGGGCCGAGCTCGCCCACGATCGCCTCCAGCAGATCGGAATCCGTCACCACGCCTTCGAAGCTGCCGTATTCGTCCATGACGAAGGCGAGGCCGACCGGATCGCCGCGCAGCCGTTCCAGCGCATCCAGCGCGGAGAGCGCGTCGGGCAGCACCAGCGGCTGGCGCAGCGCCGCCGGCAGCGACAGCGGCGCGCCGGTCAGCAGCTGGTCCAGCAGGTCCTTCGTCGCCACCACGCCGACCACGTTGTCGATCCGCCCATCCGCGACCACGAAGCGCGAGACCCCGCTCGCGCGGATACGTTCAGAAATCTCGTCGGGCGTGCCGGAGCGGTCGAGCCAATCGATCTCGGTGCGCGGCGTCATCAGCGCGCGCACGGGCTTGTCGGCGAGCCGCAGCACGCGCTCGATCATGTGCCGCTCCTCGGTCTCGAGCGCGCCGGCCTCGACGCTCTCGGCGACGACGGCCTTGACCTCCTCTTCCGTGACGGACTGCTCCACCGCCTGGTGCCGGCCGAGCAGGCGGAGCACGAGATGCGAGGTGCGCGCGAGCAGCCAGACCGCGGGGTAGGACCAGCGCGAGAGGAACGCCATCGGGCGCGCGACGATGATCGCGAAGCGTTCGGGGTCGCGGAGCGCGATCTGCTTCGGCACCAGCTCGCCGAGGATCAGGGACGCGAAGGTGATGGCGATGACGACGAGGGTGAAGGCGATCTCCTCGGCGAAGCGCGTGAGGAAGGGCAGGTCGCGCAGCAGGCCGGCAAGCGAGGAGGAGAGCCGCGCGCCGCCGAAGGCGCCGGCGAAGACGCCCACCATGGTGATGCCGATCTGCACCGTGGGCAGGAAGCGCTGGGGGTCGTCGGCGAGCGCCAACGCCTCCGTGGCGCCCGGCCGCCCCTGGCGCTGCATGGCGAGAAGGCGGGAGCGGCGGGAGGAGACGATCGCGAGCTCCGACAGCGCGAAGGCGCCGTTGAGCAGCACGAGCAGGAGGATGATCGCGATCTCGAAGAGGGTGGCCATGGGTGCGGGGCTTCTAGCCCATTCGCAGGCGGTGCCGACAGGCTTCCTGCCGCAATGCCGCCAGGGATGCCCGCAAAGCGCCGCGTGGACGGCCCGGCTGCGCCGCAGGGCGCGCGCATCCTGCGCCCATGCCCCGCGACGTCCTGCCCCTCACCGTCATCCTGCCGCTCCGCGACCCCGCGCCGGATGCC
>JAYRQX010000324.1:0-4444 GCA_041910415.1 Acetobacteraceae bacterium
GCCACGGCGCCTGGGCACGGGCCGGCACGGCGAGAGGCAGCGCGGCAAAGGGCAGCGTGGCTGCCGCCGCAAGGGCCGCGCGGCGCGGGACGGGCATGGGCGTGCCTCCAGGCTGTTGGCCATTCCTGTGCTGCCTCGCCTGATGCCCGTCAAGCATGCGTCGTTTCGTCCCCTTGAAGCGGGTCGCGCCGGTGAGCGACTGTCCCGCCGCCATGACCGACACGCTCGACCACCTGTTCGACCGCAACCTGGCCTGGGCCGAGCGCATGACGCGGGAGGACCCGACCTTCTTCCGCCGCCAGTCCGAACAGCAGACGCCGCGATACCTCTGGATCGGCTGCTCGGACAGCCGGGTGACGGCGAACGACGTGCTCGGCCTCGATCCCGGCGAGGTCTTCGTTCATCGCAACATCGCCAATGTCGTGCACACCAGCGACCTCAACATCCTCTCGGTGCTCGAATACGCGATCGACACGCTCGGCGTGCGGCATGTGATGGTGGTGGGGCATTACGGCTGCGGCGGCGTGCAGCGCGCCATGGTCGAACGCCGCGGCGCGCTGGTGGACCACTGGCTGCAGCCGCTTTCCATGTTCTTCCGCAAGCACCGCGCCGTCTTCGACGCCATGCCCGACGAGGCCCATCGCTTCGAGCGGCTCTGCGAGATCAACATCGAGATGCAGGTGCGCCGCGTGGCGGCGACGCCGATCGTCGAGAATGCCTGGGCGCGCGGGACGGAGCTGCACCTGCACGGCTGGATCTACGGCATGCATGACGGTCTGATGCGCGACCTCGGCCCCCATGTCTCCTCGATCGCCGCGCGCGATGGGCTGCCGTCCATCGATTCCTGCGTGCATGAGCGGCGCGAGCCCATCAGCGCGACGCGCCGCCACGCGATCTCCGCCTTCCTGGCGGTGCCGGCCGAGGAAGGCGAGGAGGGGCCTTGCTGCGGCGGTTGACGCCGCCATGTCCCTTTCGCCCCGCCCGGCGGCTGGGCTGCGCCGCCCCGTCACCGCGGCCCGGACTGCCCCACAAGGGCCCGCCGGATCGCCTGCTGGAGCACGGGCGGGCAGCCCGCGACCTTGTCCAGGTTCGGCCAGGTTGCGTAGAATTTAACGCGGTCGCGGATGCTGAAGTTGAGATCGACGATCGTGTAGAAGACCGCGCCGTATCTGTAGCCCTGGGCCGTGCTCACCCGTCCGTCCGGCTGCTTCTTCTCGAGCGTCTGGATGGCCTTGATCGCGGCGAGCGTCTGCGGATCCATGATGCCCGTGGGCGTGACCTGCCGGAAGGTCTCGGTCGCGCTCGCCCCCATGCCGCCGGGGTTGTCTCCGATCAGGCGGATCATGAACTGCACCAGCATCACGTCGTCCGGCAGGTTGGGTGCCGGCGGGGGGCCGATGGCCGAATCCACATTGAAGAAGATCGGCAGGTTGGCGTGCGGCGGACGCGGGCCGAGCACATGAACCATGGGGCGGCGTTCCCTGCAGTGCAGACGCACGTGGAGCGTAACGAGATACCGTGACCCCTCGCAAGCCATCCGGTGCCCCGCATGGCACGGGAAGCGGTTCGCGCTAGCATCCGCCCATGACCCAGCCCCGCTATGATGACCTGCCCCGTCCCAAGGACGACCCGACCGGCCTGCCGCTCGCCTGGGGCGTCTGGGGCGCGGCCGACGAGATCGGTTCGCTCAACCGCATCACGCCCGACCGCGTGGCGGCCGCGGCGGCCGAAATCCGCGACGGTCGGCGCTTCAACCTGAACCTGCCGCTCGACGAACCCTTCGGGCGCACGCATGAAGGTTCGCACCGCCGCCGCGCCGCACCGGCGCCGACGCTGGTGGCCGAGGACCATCCGGGCCGCGTCACGCGTGACGACAAGCTCGACGGCTTCTGGCTGCAGGCGAGCACGCAGTGGGATGGGCTGAGCCATTTCGCCGACGCGACGCAGGGCTTCTACAACAACGCGCCGCTTTCCTCGATCGTGCATGGGGAGGGCAGCCGCAACGGCATCGACAAGGCGCTGGCGCATGGCATCGCCACGCGCTGCGTGCTGGCCGACCTGGCCCGGTATTTTGCGAAGACGGGGCGCGCCTGGGGCCCGCTCGGCGGCCATCGTGCGAGCGCCGGGGATGTCGCGGCCTGCCTTGCCGACCAGGGCGTGGCACTCAGGCCCGGTGACATCCTGCTGATCCGCACCGGCTGGCTCGAAGCCTTTCGTCGTGCGCCCGACGTGGATGCGCGCGACCTCCTCGTGCGCGGCAAGGATTTCGCGCGCGACTACTCCGGCGTCTCCGGCGCCGAGGACATGTGGCGTTTCCTTTGGGACAACGAGGTCGCGGCCATCTGCGCGGACAACCCGACCGTGGAGGTCTGGCCGATCTTCCCCTGGAAGCCCTCGCTGCATCTCTCCATCGCGCGGATGGGCATGATGCTCGGCGAGTTTTTTGATTTCGAGGCGCTGGCCGCGGACAGTGCGGCAACGGGGCGCTACACGGCCTTCTTCACGGCGGCGCCGCTCAACCTGCGCGGCGGAATCGGCAGTCCGGGGAACGCACTCGCGGTCAGATAGAAAAATTCAGATTGCATTCGCCCATGAATCCATATTTAAATGAAAAACTAATCAAGACTATGTTTTTGAATGTGGGGGATGGTCGTGCGATTTTTCCGGATTTCCGCGATGCTCTTGTTCGTCGCGACGCTGCCCGCCTGCGCAACACTGACGACGGGAACGTCCCAGACCGTCACCGTGGTCACGAACCCACCGGGCGCTTCCTGCCAGCTCCGGCGCGACAACGCGGTCATTGCCACCGTCGCCACGACACCCGGCACGGTGGAGATCAGCAAGTCGTCCCGGGACATCGCGATCAACTGCACGCGTCCTGGACACAACGACGGCGCCGGAACGCTCACGGCCGAATTCCAGGCGATGACGCTCGGCAACATCCTGATCGGCGGCCTGGTCGGCGTGATCGTGGATGCCAGTTCCGGCGCGTCTTCGAACTACGCCACGACGATCACCCTCTCGCTCGTGCCGTTGGAAGGGCCCTCCGACCAGCAGCGGATCGACGACCAGATCGCGTCCTTGCGGGCGAGTTGCGCGCCCCGCGACCGCCAGCGCTGCAACCAGGAGATTCGCAGCCTGGAACGTCAGCGCGCGCAGGCCGGCACGCCGACGAGCTAGCAGAAGCACGGCGCCGCCGCCCAACCTGCGCGGCGGAATCGGCAGTCCGGGGAATGCACTGGCGATCCGCTAGCGGGGAAGACGCGCTCAAGAAATGTCCTGATATCGTCAACAAACGGCCATCACAACGCAAATATTAGACAATACCTGCATTCTTCCACAGATTTCGATTTGCTCTGCATCGCAGGCATTGCAGAATGGGATGGGGCACGACACCAGCTGCAACCGGCGGAGCAAGCGATGTTCAACCTCTCCAAACTTCTCGGCGGCCTGACCCCCGAGATCGGGCGCATGCTCAGCGGCATGCTGCAAGGGAGCGACCAGCGCCAGGCCTTCACGGCGCTCCTCCTCGCGACCGTGACCAATGTTCAGAAGAAGCCGAACTTCAACCTGGAGCTCGAGATCAACGACCTGCTGGTGCACCTCGATGCGCTGCGCAGCCAGCAGGGCGCCGGCGGCCTGGGGGCGGCGATGCAGCAGGCGATGGGCAACCTCAACATGAACATGACCATCCTGGATGGCATGCTGCGCACCATGAACGACATGCAGCAGAACATGATCCGCAACATCCGCTGATGCGGCGGGACCGGCCGGGTTCGCGCCTGCAAGGCGTCGTCAGCCCGGCCGTTCGTCCAGCGGCAGTTCCATCCGGCAGGTGAGCCCGCCCGGGTCCCAGGTCAGGGCGAGGAGGCCGCCCATCTGCCCTTCGACCGTGCCAGCCAGCAGCTGGGACCCGAAGCCCGCGCGGGCCGGGCGCTCCACGATGCACGGGCCGCCGCGCTCGATCCAGGCCAGATGCAGCACGCGCGGCGTGACGCCGCCGCCCGCCACGTGCCAGGTGATGGCGAGCGCGCCGGCATCGCCCGACAGCGCGCCGTGCTTCGCTGCATTCGTCGCGAGCTCATGCACCGCCATGGCGAGCGGCTGCGCCATGTCGGCGCGCAGCAGCACGGGCGGCCCGTCCATCACCACGCGCCCGCCTGGATCGTCCTGCCCGTCCATGAAGGGCACCAGCTCCTCGCGCAGCAGCGTGCGGAAGTCCGCGCCGCTCCACTGGTCGCGCGCCAGCGCCGCATGGGCGCGCGACAGCGCCGAGACGCGCCCGCTCACCGCCTCGATATAGTCCTCGATGTCCTGCGCGCGAGTGTGGCGCAGCATCGCCAGCACGATGGCCAGCATGTTCTTGGCGCGGTGATCCACCTCGCCCGCCAGCAGCGCCTGGCGCGCCTGTGCGGCGCGGCGCTCCGTCACGTTCAGGAACAGC
>JAYRQX010000325.1:0-4748 GCA_041910415.1 Acetobacteraceae bacterium
CCTTCGAGGTGCAGGTCGGCAACCGCATGATGGAGGTGGTGGGCCTCGTCTCCATCGGCCCCTCCTTCGGCGCCGACGGCAATCTCGTCGTCAGCGAGGTGAATTTCCGGCGCATCGTGCCGCAGCGCCAGGCCGCGCAGACCGATTTGGTGGCGATCCGCCTCGCCGCCGGCGCCGATCCGCTGGCGGTGCAGGCGCGACTGAGGGAGATCCTGCCGCCCGATGTCGCGGTGCTGACGCATGCCGAGCTGGTGGCGCATGAACGCCACTACTGGGAAACCGCGACGCCGATCGGCTTCATCTTCGCCTTCGGCAGCCTGATGGGGCTGATCGTCGGCATGGTGATCGTCTACCAGATTCTTTTTTCCGATATCGCGAACCACCTGCGGGAATACGCGACCTTGAAGGCGATCGGCTATTCCAACTTCTATCTCGCGCGCGTGGTCATGGGCGCGGCGCTGATCCTGGCCGTGCTGGGCTTCATCCCCGGCGCCATCGCCTCCTCGCTGCTCTATGACGTGGTCGGCAGCGCGACCTTCCTGCCGCTCGGCATGGAGGTCGAACGCTCGGCCTTCGTCTTCGGCCTGATCTTCGCGATGTGCGCCCTGGCCGGCCTGCTCGCCATGCGCAAGCTCAGGGATGCCAGCCCCGCGGATATGTTTTGAGGACCTCAGTCGCCGGCGGCGCCTCCGGCGCCTTGGCTTGCGCGCCCTGCGCGGGCGTTCCGCGCGCCGCTGGCGGTCTGGGCGCGGTCGCGCCTTGCGCTCCCAGCCCGCTTCGCGGGCTGCAGGGCGCGCGCAACAGGTGATGTGATGACCAGTCCTGTCGCCCTCTCCAACCTGAACTACGCCTATGGCGAGGGCGAGCTGCGGCGCCCTGTGCTGCGCGACGTGGAGCTTGCCGTCGGCGGGGGCGAGATCGTGCTGCTGACCGGGCCGTCCGGGTCCGGCAAGACCACGCTGCTGACGCTGATCGGCGCGCTGCGCGCAATGCAGGAAGGCTCCTGCCGCGTGTTGGGGCAGGAGCTCAACGGTGCCTCCGAACGCGACCGCGTGCGGCTGCGCCGGCGCATCGGCTTCATCTTCCAGAACCACAATCTGCTCGGCTTCCTCACCGCGCGACAGAACGTCGCCATGGCGCTCGAGATCGAGGCCGCGATGTCCGAACGCGAGCGGCTGGACCGCGCCGGCGCCATCCTCGCCGCGGTGGGCCTAGCTGACCATGCGGACAAGCCGCCGTCGAAGCTCTCGGGCGGGCAGCGCCAGCGTGTCGCGGTCGCACGCGCGCTGGTCGCGCGCCCCGGCATCGTGCTGGCCGACGAGCCCACCGCCGCGCTCGACAAGCAGAGCGGGCAGGAGGTGGTGCATCTGCTGCGCGACCTCGCGAAATCCCGCGGCACCGCGATCCTGATGGTCACGCACGACCCCCGCATCCTCGATATCGCCGACCGCATCGTCGCGATGGAGGATGGCCGGATCGTCGAGCCGCTGGCCGACGGCGCCGCGCCGCATTGATCGCCTGTCATACCATCGGTCGAATGCTTCGACCGTTGGTATTCATCTTTGCTGACCCTCATGCGCGTCATGCCGCAGGCATGCTGTCCGCATGACCGGCGGATCGGCACAGCCGACCGCGAGCGGGCCGCATTCGCGGCCTCGGCCAGCTTCGCTGACCGCAGGTCCGGACTTCATGAGCCGCGTATCAGGTGATGACCAGCCGCGCCCCGGCCGCGTAAAGCCGCGCGGCCGCGCCCGGCGCGAAGGACAGCACCGCGACACCAGGCGCCGCCAGCTTCAGCAGCCGCACACCGGCGCGGCGTGCTGCCTCCAGCGCTGCGCCATCACTGGCGAACAGGGCGATCAGCCTGGGTTCCGATGTCTTGCGGGGTTCGCGCATGGCAGGATGGTGGCTCGCGATTGGCGCCGAAGGATGAAGCGATCATGGCGCCATTCAGGCGCACGGTTGACAGCGCTCCTTCGCGCCAGCGAGCATGCACCACAACGAAAGACTTCACAGGGACGCCGGGCAACAACATCGGGGAGATGAGCAGGATGAAGTTCAAAGGCCTCGCCGCGGCGCTCGCCGCCGCGTGCATGGGTGTGTTCGGGACCGCGCAGGCACAGCCATCGCCAAGCCCGACCCTGGACGCGATCCGTGCGCGCGGACAGCTCGTCTGCGGAATCGGCACCGGGGTCGCCGGGTTCGGCCTGCCGGACAGCCGCGGCATCTGGCAGGGCATGGACATCGATCTCTGTCGCGGGCTTGCGGTTGCGATCTTCAACGACATCACCAAGGTGCGCTTCGTGCCGCTGTCCTCGGCCACGCGCTTCACCGCGCTCGGCTCGGGCGAGGTGGACGTGCTGTTCCGCACCTCGACGCAGACCATGCTGCGCGACACCACGCTCGGCCTGCGCCACGTCACCACCTATTTCTATGACGGGCACGGCTTCATGGTGCGTGCGAATGCCGGCATCCGGCAGGCGCGGGAGATGCGCGACGCGACCATCTGCCTGATCCAGGGCACGACCAACGAGCAGGTGACGGCGGACTACTTCCGCAGCGTCAACGTGCCCTTCCGCCCCGTGCTGTTCGAGCGCACGGACCAGGCGCAGGCAGCCCTGCTCGCAGGCCGCTGCGACAGCTTCGGCACGGACGCCTCGCAGCTCGCGGGCGTCGTGTCCTCCATGCCCAACAGGAACGAGTGGACCATCCTCGAGGAGCGCTTCTCGAAGGAACCCTATGGCGCCTATGTCCGCCGTGGCGACGACCAGTGGCATGACGTCATCCGCTGGTACACCACCGCCGTCATCGAGGCCGAGGAGCAGGGCATCACCCAGGCGAATGCCGAGCAGATGCGCGCGACCAGCGTCAACCCGAACACCCGCCGGCTGCTCGGCGTGACGCCCGAACTCGGCGAATCCATCCGCCTCGATCGCAACTGGGCCTACAATGTGATCCGCGCGATCGGGAATTACGGCGAGCTCTACGAGCGCACCATGGGCTCGGGAAGCTCGGTCGGCCTGCCACGCGGGCCGAACCGGCTGTGGACGCAGGGCGGGCTGCTCTACCCGCTGCCGATGCGCTGAGAGGGCGGCGGGGAGGCGGCGACGCCTCCCCGCCCTGCCGCGCCGTCCTGCGCGACGGGATTGGCGGGGCCATGCCTCCAGCGCGATTTGACAGCGCTCCTGCGCGGCGGTGAGCATGCCGCCACGACAAGAAGACTTCTGGAACGCCGGCACCGCCATCTGGGAGTTCGGAACCATGACGTTCAAGGGCTTCGGCGCGGCCTTGGCCGCCGCGTGCATCGGGTTGTTCGGGACCGCGCGGGCGCAGCCATCGCCAAGCCCGACCCTGGACGCGATCCGCGCCCGCGGACAACTCGTCTGCGGCATCAATCCCGGCGTCGCCGGCTTCGCGCTGCCGGACAGCCGCGGCATCTGGCAGGGGCTGGACGTCGATCTCTGCCGCGGCCTCGCCGTCGCCATCTTCAACGACATCAGCAAGGTGCGCTTCGTGGCGCTGTCCTCGGCCACGCGCTTCACCGCGCTCGGCTCGGGCGAGGTGGACGTGCTGTTCCGCACCTCGACCCAGACGATGCTGCGCGACACCACGCTCGGCCTGCGCCACGTGACGACGTATTTCTACGATGGCCACGGCTTCATGGTGCGCGCCAATGCCGGCATCACCCAGGTGCGGGAGATGCGCGACGCGACCATCTGCCTGATCCAGGGCACGACCAACGAACAGGTGACGGCGGATTACTTCCGCTCGATCAACGTGCCCTTCCGGCCCGTGCTGTTCGAGCGCCCCGACCAGGCCCAGGGCGCCCTGCTTGCCGGACGCTGCGACAGCTACGCCACCGATGCGGGCGCGCTTGCCGCGACGCGCGCCTCCATGCCGAACCCGCGCGACTGGGTCGTGCTGCCGGAGCGCTTCTCGAAGGAGCCCTACGCCGCCTATATCCGCCGCGGCGACGACCAGTGGCACGATGTGGTGCGCTGGTACACCACCGCGCTGATCGAAGCGGAGGAACAGGGCGTCACCCAGGCGAATGCCGAGCAGATGCGCGCCACCAGCGTCAACCCGAACACCCGCCGGCTGCTCGGCGTGACGCCCGAACTCGGCGAATCCATCCGCCTCGATCGCAACTGGGCTTACAACGTGGTCCGCGCGATCGGGAATTACGGCGAGCTCTACGAGCGCACCATGGGCGAGGGCGGCCCGATCGGCCTGCCCCGCGGGCCGAACCGGCTGTGGACCCAGGGCGGCCTGCTCTACCCGCTGCCGATGCGCTGACGGGACAGGAGGCATGCCGCGCGCATCGCGTGCCGTTCAGGGCGGCAGGACGATGGGCACCAGCAGCGTCGCGACGGCCAGCGAAACCAGCGCCATGGGCAGGCCGATGCGGACGAAATCCAGGAAGCGATAGCCGCCCGGCGCCATGACCAGCGTGTTCACCGGCGCCGAGACCGGCGTGACGAAGGCCGAGGAACAGGCGAGCGCCACCATCATCGCGAAGGGCAGCGGCGAGAGGCCGAGTTCCTGCGCCACCGCCAGCGCGACGGGCGCTATCAGCACCGCAACCGCGGTGTTGGAGATGAAGAGCCCGAGCAGCGCCGTGACGCCGAAGACCAGCGCGAGCGCGAGGCGCGGGGAGGCGGCACCGCCCAGCGCGGCCACCGCATCCGCCGCCAGCTCCACCCCGCCCGTGCGTTGCAGCGCGAGCGAGAAGGGCATCATGCCGACGA
>JAYRQX010000326.1:0-7479 GCA_041910415.1 Acetobacteraceae bacterium
GCCGCCGGCGGATAATACCGGATTGCCGATGGTTTGACCTGCGGCCCGCAGGGCCGAGGCGCCGAACGGCGCCCGCCGGTGGTCCGGCGAAGCCAAGGGCCGCGGAGGCGGCCCGCCCGGCGTTTGAGGGGCACAAAGGCCAATCCTTTGTGCCGCAGGTATACAGGTATAAGGGCGCCGCGGCGCGGCGACGAACTGCTTCATCGGCAGCCACCAGCGGCGGCTGAGCGCCGGCAGCACGCGGGCACGATGCGTCAGGCCAGTCACCAGCGGCCGATGCCCTGATTCGTCATCGCCATGAAGAGCAGGATGGCGGTGAAGCCGCTAATCGCCCCGAAGCCCCCGATGAGCATGGCCGCGCCCCAGGACCCCCCGCGCGAGAAGGCCGTCGCCACCGCGGCCAGGAAGGCCGAAACCAGCGCGCAGAGCGCGAGCGCGACGGAATAGAGCGGCCAGGCCAGGAACAGGACGACCATGTCCATCATGGCCGCCAGCGCCAGCACCACGCCGGCGCCGAGCGCAGCACCGGCGAGACCCGCGAGCAAGGCGCACCCGAAGCCCATGGCCGCGCCCGCCTCAGCCCGCCTTGCGGCGCGCGAAGGGGTAGAGGAACTGGCGGATCATGCCCTTGGGCAGCGGGTCGCCGATGACGCCGTATTTCCCCGGCCACTGGTCGGCGGGCATGTAGTAGGTGCCGAAGAGGCGATCGACCACGGGCAGGTGCGCGGCGTAGTTCCGGTCCACCGCCTCGCGTTCGGACGAATGGTGCCAGTGGTGGAATTGCGGCGTGTTGAACACGTATTTCAGCGGGCCGAAGTCGAAGCCGATATTGGCGTGCGTCAGCCCCGCCTGGAAGCCCGCGAAGATGACGTAGCAGAGCAGTGGCGTGCCCTCCGCGCCCAGGATGAAGGCGGGCAGCATCACCAGCATGCGCGTGACCAGCGGTTCGAGGATGTGCAGCCGCGAACCCGAGAGCCAGTCCATGTGCTCGGCGCTGTGGTGCACGGCATGGATGCGCCAGAGCGCGGGCACCTCGTGCATCGTGCGGTGGATCCAGTATTCCACGACATCCGCGGTCACCAGGATGATCGCGAATTGCACGATGCCCCATTGCGCGCGGAACCAGCCCTGCACGCCCGCATTGATCGTCCAGGAGAACAGCCCCGGCACCAGCGTCACCGTCGCGTAGAGAAAGATGCCGATCGCCAGGTGGTTGAAGGCGAAGTAGCGGGCATCGTGCCAGAAATCGGGGCGCAGCACCGGCTGCTCGCGGACCAGCGGCGAGACCTTTTCCAGGAAGACGAAGACGACCGCCGAGAGCAGCAGGTCGATGAGGAACCAGTCGAGGCCGAGGAAGACGCCGCCCGTGTCGAAGCGCGGCCCGACGGGCACGCTGGGGCCGCCCAGCAGCATGGCGAGCAGCGTCAGCGACAGGCCGAGCGCGCCAAGCCGGCGGTTGCGCCCGAGCAGGAAGGTCAGCAGGCCGAAGCCCGCCGAGAAGACCATGCCGCCCGCCAGCACCATGCGCATCGTGCCGACATCGTAGCCCGCGCGGAGCGAGGGCGTGGTCAGCGCATCGGGGAAGAGGAAGCAGAGCACGCCGAGGATGCTGAGCACACCGAGCGTGATGGAGAGGTAGCCGCTGATGTGGCCTTCGCCGAGGGCGAGCGGGCGGCTGGTCTCGTCATGCTTCGGCATCAGCGGCTCAGGGGCGAGCGGAGGCCGGCGACCTGCTGGCCGATGCTGGCCTGCGGCTCGGACGGGTTGGCGTTCAGCTCGCGCTCCCGCCGCGTGACGCAGGCGCGCGTCGCGCGCACCGTCTCGATCCACATCGGCGGGCGCTGTTCCAGCGTCTGCAGCAGGCATTCGTCGAAGACGGTGTACTCGTAGCCCGCGCCGCAGCCGAAGGACGGCCGGTCCGCCCGCGCCGCGGTCATGACGGCGCGGTTCGGTCGCGCGAGCAACCGCGCGAAGTCGCCGGAATAGCAGGCCGAGACGACGACGAGCGTCGGCGCCTGCGCGCAGCCGCCGCGCGACAGCGCCGCATCCAGCGCCGGCGGCGAGATCGGCGTCTGCGGCGAGGCGGTGAGCGCGAGCCCCATGCGCGGAATGCCGTGGGAGGTCAGGAAGACCAGGCAGCCCTCGCCCGGGCCGGGATTCATGGCCGCGACCGATCGCAGGATGCCGTCCGCCGTCGCCAGCGGCATGCCCGCCTGCGCCTTGCCCGAGGAGGTGAGCCGCACCGGATTGCCGGCGACCACCCCCGCCGCCTGCAGCCCGGCCATGAAGCGCGCGACGGCATTGTCCCAGACCGGCAGGCTGCCATCGCCCGCCGCCATCACGACCTGGTAGCGGATGGGCGCCATGGGGCCGGTCGGTGCTGCCGGCTGCCGTGCGCCAGGCTTCTGGGCGAAGGCCGGGGCGGTGGCGGTCAACAGGACGAGGACGGTGAGGGACAGCAGACGACGCATGGCCGGTCTCCGGTCGGGTTCGCGCGCAGTCTGCCGCAACGCCCCGCCCCGCGACCAGGGGGAAAGCCGCGCCATGACCGTCACGCCGTGAAGGACTTCAGAGGCGCCAGCCCGTGTGGATCGCGACGATGCCGCCCGAGAGGCTCCGCCAGGCGACGCGCTCCATCCCCGCATCCTCCATCATGTCGGCCAGCGTCTGCTGGTCGGGGAAGGTGCGGATGCTCTCGGCGAGGTACTGGTAGCTCTCCGCGTCGCCCGCGATCTTCTGCCCCAGGCGCGGCAGCACCTTGAAGGACCAGGCGTCGTAGATCGGCGCCAGCGCGGCGACCTCCACGCGCGAGAATTCCAGGCAATGGAACCGCCCGCCCGGGCGCAGCACGCGGCGCGCTTCCCGCAGCACGGCGTCCTTGTCCGTGCAATTGCGCAGGCCGAAGGCGATCGAGACCTTCTCCACGCTGCGATCGGGCAGCGGCAGCTTCTCAGCGTCCGCGCAGAGGAAGGTGAGGTTCGCAGCCAATCCGCGCTGCAGCGCGCGCCCCTGCGCGACGGCCAGCATCGCGGGGTTGATGTCCGAGCAGATTACGCGCCCCGCGCCCTTCTCGAGCGCCGCGAAGGCGATGTCGCCCGACCCGCCCGCCATGTCGAGCAGCGTCTCCCGCGGGGATGCACCGATCATGGCGACAAAAATCTTCTTCCAGATGCGGTGCACGCCGAGCGACATCAGGTCGTTCATGATGTCGTATTTCGGCGCGACGCTTTCGAAGACCTCGCGCACCATGGAGGCCTTCTCGGCCCTGGGCACGCTGCGGTAGCCGAAATCGGTCGTGGGATTGTCGCTCATGGCGCGCCGATCCTAGCCTGGACGGGCCGTGAGGGGGAGGGCGCATGCCGGAATTGCCTGAAGTCGAGACCGTCATGCGAGGGCTGGCCGCCATCCTGGACGGCAAGCGCATCGCGGAGGCCGGTGCGCGGCGGGCGGATATCCGCTTTCCGTTGCCGGAACGCATGGCCGAGCGACTGCGCGGCAAGCGCATCCTGGGCTTCCGCCGGCGCGCGAAATACATGCTGATGCGCCTCGACAGCGGGGAAAGCCTGCTGATCCATCTCGGCATGTCGGGGCGCATGGTGGCGCGGAAGCTGGGCGCGCCCGTCGTGCCGCGCATGGGGCCGCAGGGGATGTATTCCGACGCGCGCGGCCACAACGCGCCGCCGGACGCGCATGAGCATGTCTGGCTGACGACGGAGGACGGCTGGCATGTCGGCTTCGTCGATCCGCGCCGCTTCGGCTGCATGGACCTGGTCGCGACCGATGCCGAGGACACCCACAGGCTGCTGCGCGGGCTGGGTCCGGAGCCGCTGGACGCGGCCTTCGATGCCGCGACGCTCTCTGCCGCGCTGGCCGGCAAGCGCACCCCGATCAAGGCCGCGCTGCTCGACCAGGGCGTCGTCGCCGGCATCGGCAACATCTATGCCTGCGAAGCCCTGTTCCGGGCCGGCATTTCTCCTCGTCGCCTGGCGAAGGGTTGCGTCGGAGAACGCGCGGCGCGGCTGGTGCCGGCGATCAAGGCCGTACTCGCGGAAAGCATCGGCGCCGGCGGATCGACGCTGCGCGACTATGTCCGCGCGGATGGCGAGATCGGCGGCTTCCAGGAGCGCTTCGATGTCTATGACCGCGAGGGCCAGCCCTGTTCGAAATGCCCGGGCCCGCCGGCCTGCCGCGGCATCGCCCGCATCGTCCAGGCCGGGCGCTCGACCTTCTACTGCCCGAAGACCCAGCGTTGAGGCCCCTGGCCGGCTGGGCTAAGGCCTTCCCATCGCACAAGCAAGGAACACGCCCATGGCCTATGAGATGATCCTGGTCGAAACGCAGGGGAAGGTCGGCCTGATCCGCCTGAACCGCCCGCAGGCGCTGAACGCGCTCTGCGACCAGCTGATGGGCGAGATGGGCGAGGCGCTGCGCGCCTTCGACAAGGATGACGCCATCGGCGCCATCGTCATCACGGGCAGCGAGAAGGCGTTCGCCGCCGGCGCCGACATCAAGGAGATGAAGGACCGCACCTTCCCCGCCGTCTATCACAACGACTTCATCGGCGAGCGCTGGGAGACCGTGACGGAGATCAAGAAGCCGGTCATCGCCGCGGTCGCGGGCTTCGCGCTCGGCGGCGGCTGCGAGCTCGCCATGATGTGCGACATCATCCTGGCCGCCGACACCGCGAAGTTCGGGCAGCCCGAGATCAAGCTCGGCATCATCCCCGGCGCCGGCGGCACGCAGCGCCTGACGCGCGCGGTCGGCAAGTCCAAGGCGATGGAACTCGTGCTGACCGGACGCATGATGGATGCGGCCGAGGCCGAGCGGTCGAACCTGGTCTGCCGCGTGGTGCCCGCCGCGGACCTGGTGGCCGAGGCCGTGAAGATGGCGGACACCATCGCGAATCTGGGCCGTCCCTCGGTCGCCATGGCGAAGGAGTCCGTCAACGCCGCCTACGAGACGACGCTGGAGGAAGGCGTGCGCACGGAACGCCGCCTGTTCCTGAGCCTCTTCGCGACCGAGGACCAGAAGGAAGGCATGTCCGCCTTCGCCGAGAAGCGGAAGCCCGCCTTCAAGAACCGCTGAGGCGCACCCCTTTCTTCCGCCCGCGAAAGCGGGCGGCGAGCGCGAATGCGCGACCGCGCCTAGACCGCCCGCCGCCGCCGGCGCGGCAGTGCAGGGCGCGAAAGGCAAGGCCGCGGAGCGGCCGCCCGCCGTTTGAGGGCCATGTACACGCCGGGTTGACGCGGCGGGGGTGCGGGGGATAGAACCCGCGCCTCCGCCGGGTCCCCCCCAATGGCTCCCGGTCTTCACCTATTGATCCGACTGGTACGACAACGCCATGGCGAACACGGCTTCCGCGCGCAAGCGCATCCGCCAGACCGCGAAGCGCAACGCACGCAACAGCGCGCGTCGCTCTCGCGTGCGCACCTTCATCCGCAAGGTGGAGGAAGCGATCGCGTCGGGCGACAAGTCCGCCGCACAGGACGCGCTGCGTGCCGCGCAGCCGGAGATGCAGCGCGCCGCGAACAAGGGTGTGTTCCACGACAACACCGTGGCGCGGAAGATCTCGCGCCTGTCCGCGCGCGTGAAGGCTCTCGCCGCGCAGGCCTGACGCCACTTCCGCTTTTTCTTGACTGACTGATCGACGCGAAGGTCGTCGCGCAACTGTGCGCGACGATGCATCCGCGTGCGCCACTGCGACGTCATCGTTCGGCAAACTTTCGCTCTTCTTGAGTCCCGTGTTCCGCGTTATCGTCGGACCACTTCCGGTGCGGCGTGTGGGGAGAACGCTTCGGATGCCTGGATTGAAGGGGAATGGCGGGCCGGTTTTCGTGGTGCTCGTCAGGTGCGGCATGAGGACTCGGACAACGGGCCCATGGGGGATGGCAGGTCGCCTGTGATGGACAAGGAACTGGGGACATCCGAACCGCTTCCGTCCGGCGCCAACGGCACGGCACAGGTCGCGGAAAGCTGGGCCCGCATCCGCGGCCGGCTGCGCGAGGAAGTGGGCGAAGTCGAGTACCGCACCTGGCTCCGGCAGATGACGCTCGCCGCAGTCGACGGCGAGGACGTGATCGTCACCCTTCCCACACGCTTCCTGCGCGACTGGGTGCGCAGCCATTACGGCGATCGCCTGCAATCGCTCTGGCAGCAGGAGAACCCGCGCCTCAAGCGGCTCGATCTGCGCGTGCTGCAGGAGCCCGCCGCGAAGGCCCCGCGCGACGGCGCGCCGGCCGCCGATGGTCTAGCGGAACCGCTCGCCGCACAGCCCGCGCGCGTTGCGGAAGCGAAGGCCGCGGAGGCGAAGGGCGACTGGTCCGCGCCGCTCGATGCGCGCTTCACCTTCGACAGCTTCGTCGTCGGCAAGCCCAACGAGTTCGCCCATGCCTGCGCGCGCCGCGTGGCCGACAAGCCCGCGAGCCCCGGCTTCAACCCGCTGTTCCTCTATGGCGGCGTCGGTCTCGGCAAGACGCATCTGATGCACGCCATCGCCTGGGCGATCCGCGAGCGCGAGCCGCATCGGACCGTCGCCTATATGAGCGCCGAGAAGTTCATGTACCGCTTCATCGGCGCGCTGCGCACGCAGTCCACGATGGAGTTCAAGGAAAGCCTGCGCTCGGCCGACGTGCTGATGGTCGACGACCTGCAATTCCTGATCGGCAAGGACAACACGCAGGAGGAGTTCTTCCACACCTTCAACGCGCTGGTCGATGCGGGCAAGCAGATCGTCGTGTCCTCGGACAAGCCGCCCTCCGATCTCGCGGGCATCGAGGACCGGCTGCGCACGCGGCTCGGCTGCGGCATGGTCGCCGACCTGCATGCGACGACCTACGAACTCAGGCTCTCGATCCTGCAGGCGAAGGCCGACAGCGCGGGCGTGCCGGTGCCGACGAAGGTCATGGAATTCCTCGCCCACAAGATCACGGCCAATGTGCGAGAGCTGGAGGGCGCGCTGAACCGCCTGATCGCGCATGCCAACCTGTTCGGCCGGCCCGTGACGCTGGAGAGCGCGCAGGAGGTGCTGCGCGACGTGCTGCGCGCGCATGACCGCCGCGTGACGATCGAGGAGATCCAGCGCAAGGTCGCCGAGCACTACAACATCAGGCTCACCGACATGGCCTCCCCGCGCCGCGCGCGGAACGTGGCGCGGCCGCGCCAGGTCGCGATGTACCTGGCCAAGCAGTTGACCCAGCGCTCGCTCCCCGAGATCGGCCGCCGCTTCGGCAACCGCGACCACACGACGGTGATGCACGCCGTCTCCCGCGTCGCCGAACTGATGCAGGCCGACAGCGCCTTCGCCGAGGATGTGGAACTGCTCCGGCGGATGCTGGAAACCTAGTTCTGCCCTCAGACGCCGGGCGCCGCGGTCGTTTTCATGCCTTAAGCGCCGGCGCACGCTCCGCGTGCCAGGCTTGCGCGCCCTGCAACGCCGCGCGGGGCTTGGCTGACGGTCTGGGCGCGGTCGCGCCGTGCGCC
>JAYRQX010000327.1:0-1774 GCA_041910415.1 Acetobacteraceae bacterium
CACGCCGGCGCGCATCGCGGCACTTCCGGACGTGCCGGCCGCGATCGAGTTCGTCCCTGGCTACGTCGCCCCCAACTGGTTCGCCTTCGCGGGGCCGCCCGGCCTGCCCGCCGCGATCACCGCGCGCATGGCGGAGGAACTTCTCCGCATGAAGGACGACGCGACGCTGCGCGCAAGGCTGGAAAGCCTCGGCACGGAGCCCGCGATGTCGTCGCCCGCCGCGCTCGCCGAACGGCTGGCGCGGGAGGTGCCGGCGTGGCAGCGCGTGGCGGCGGAGGCGGGGATCCGGGGCGAATAGGCGTCAGCCCGCGATCGCCGGCAGATCCACCCAGGCCCGCCGGCGATGGCTGTCGTGGCAGGCGTCGATGAGTTGCAGATGCCGCGCCGCGGCCGTCAGCGATGCGCCGTTCGGCCCGTCCTCCGCGACATGGCGGAGAAACAGCTCCCAGGCGCAGCGGTAGGAATTCTTGAAGGCATCAAGCTCCGGCACCGCCAGCCATTGCCGGAAGAAGTCCTGGGTCTGCGGCGCCTGCACGGGAAAGACCGGCTTCGGCGTATTCGCGAGGTTCTGCGTCCAGCACTCGTGCAGCGTGCAGACCGCGCTCGCCTCCGTCCCCGTCGCGTGGATCACCAGCATGTCGTCGCGGCGGATCCGCGTGGCCCAGGAGGAAAAAATCTCGCCGACGGCGCCGTTCTCGAACTCCAGCATCGCGCGCGCCTCGTCGTCCACGTCCACCTCGAAGGCCTCGCCGCGCTCGTCCCAGCGCCGGGGCTGCGCGGTGCGCAGATGCGCGCAGACCGCGGTCGGCCGCCCGAACAGGTGCTCCAGCACGTAGCGCCAGTGCGGGAACATATCGAGCGTCATGCCCCCGCCGGTGGCCCGCCTGTAATTCCACGAGGTCCGCTGCGCCGGGATGGCGCCGCCGTCGAACACCCACCAGCCGAATTCCAGCCGCACCGACAGCAGCCTGCCCAGCGCGCCCAGCGCCATCAGGCGCTTCATCTTGACCAGCCCCGGCAGGTGGATCTTGTCCTGCATGACGCCGTGCTTCACGCCCGCCCGCGCCGCCGCATCGCGCAGCGCGATCACACTGTCAAAAGTCTCGCCAGCGGGCTTTTCCAGGTAGATGTGCTTGCCGGCGGCGACGGCGCGCTGCGCGAGTTCCACCCGGTTGCCGCCATAGGCGCATTCGAAGAACAACGCGTCATCAGGGTTCGCGAGTGCCGCGTCCAGATCCGCCGACCAGCGCTCGATCCCCAGCCGCGCGGCCAGCGCCGCCAGCTTCTCCCCGTTGCGGCCGACCAGGATCGGGTCCGGCATCAGCCGCTCGCCATTGGCCAAGGGCAGGCCGCCTTCCGCGCGGATCGGCACCAGGCTGTTCATCAAATGCTGCGTGGTGCCGATGCGCCCGGTGGCGCCGTGCAGGATGATGCCGATGCGGCGCGTGGCCATGCGTGGTTCCCCCTCCAGCCCCGCACATTCATCGCAGACAAGCCGCGGCGCGGGAACACCCCGGCCCCTCGCATCTTCCGTTCCGGCCGCGGTCTCTGTATGGCCGCTTCCTGAATGTCCCGCTTCGCCCGTTTCCCCCCCCGGCGCCCCGCCATCGCCGCCGCCCTGGCACTGCTGCTGCTGCTCGGCGCCTGCGCCGCGCCGGACCCTGATCCGCCGCGGACGATCATGGACGGCGCGCAGGTCACGCTGGTGGACGCGATCACCGGTGCCGAGGGACCGCGGCCGGCGGTCATCGTCCTGCACGGCGCGACCAATGAC
>JAYRQX010000328.1:0-6906 GCA_041910415.1 Acetobacteraceae bacterium
AGCCCGCCGACCCCACGCACACGCAGGCGGCTGTCCACCACGCTCGCGGGGTCTTCGCCCATGCGGCAGGTGCCGACGGGGTGGTAGATCGTGGTGCCGTACTGCCGGTTGAAGGCGAGGAGATCCTCGTCCGACGTGGCGGCCGGCCCCGGCATCGTCTCCTGCACGCTGTATTGGGCGATCGCCGGCTGCTGGAAGATCTTGCGCACCATGCGGATGCCGGCGGCCAGCAATTCCTGGTCGCGCCGGGCGGAGAGGTAGTTCGGCCGGATCGCCGGACGTTCGAAGGGATCGGCCGATGTCGCCATGACCGTGCCGCGGCTGTCCGGCTTTACCGGGCAGATCGCGCAGGTCATGCCGGCTTCGGGTTCCAGCACGCTCTGCTGCCCCTGCACGTAGCTCGCCGGCGTGAACAGCAACTGTAGATCCGGGCTCGCCAGTTCCGGGCGGGAACGCACGAAAATCTGCGCCGTCGTCACGCCGAAGGTCAGCGCGCCGTTGCCCAGCGCGAAGAAGCGCGCAACCTGGCCCGCCAGCCGCAGCCCGCGCGCCAGCTGGTTCGTGCTGATCGCGTCGCGCACGCGGTGCTGCACGCGCGTGACGAAGTGGTCCTGCAGATTGGCGCCGACCGCCCGCATGTCCGCCAGCACGGGAATGCCGAGCGATAGCAGGTGATCGGCCGGTCCCAGTCCGGACAGTTACAGCAGATGCGGCGAGTTCACCGCGCCGCCCGACACGATGACCTCCTTCCGCGCCGTGATCCGCTTCATCACGCCGCCCTGGCGGTATTCCACGCCGACGCAGCGCGCGCCGTCGAACAGCAGCCGTGCGGCCTGGGCATCCGTCTCGACCTGCACCTTGCCCTTCGCGCGCGCCAGGAAGGTGCGCGCCGTCGATCCGCGCCAGCGCCCGATGCGGGTCATCTGGGAATAGCCGACACCCTCCTGCTCCGCCCCGTTCAGATCTTTCCGGAAGGGGTGTCCGGCCTGCTGCGCGGCTTCGACAAAGCGGTGGGTGAGGGGAAGGATCGTCCGGTAATCCTCGACCTGCAGCGGGCCGTCCTGGCCGCGGAATTCCGGGTCGCCCCTGCCGTGATAGGTCTCGCTCCGGCGGAACAGCGGCAGCACGTCGTCGTACGACCAGCCGCGGCAGCCCATCTGCGCCCACAGGTCGAAATCGGCCGGGTTGCCGCGCACATAGAGCATGCCGTTGATCGAGGAGGACCCGCCCAGCGTTCGCCCGCGCGGCCAGCGGATGGCGCGGTCGTTGGTCGCCTTCTCGGGCTCGGACGCATAGCCCCAGTTCACCAGCTTCTGGTTCTGCATCAGCTTGATCATGCCGGCGGGAATGTGGATCCAGGGGTGCCGGTCCTTCGGCCCCGCTTCCAGCACCGTCACGCGCTCGCCCGCCTCGCCCAGCCGCGCCGCGACCACGCAGCCCGCGGAGCCCGCGCCGACGACCAGAAAATCGGTTTCCATTCCAGAACCTTCGCGCCAATGCGCCGAGCCTATCCCGCCATCCAACTGGCGCAAGCCGTGCGGTGGAGGCATGCTGCGCGAAACAGGGAGAGTGTCGCCCATGCCCGAGGCCCCGATGCCCGATGCGGCCGCGCCTGACGTGGCCGAGCATGTGGACGTGCTGATCGTGGGTGCCGGCATCTCCGGCATCGGCGCAGCCTGGCACCTCAACCAGAAGCGCCCCGGCACGCGCTACGTGATCCTGGAAACGCTGGAGACCTTCGGCGGCACCTGGTGGACGCACAAATACCCGGGCATCCGCTCCGACAGCGATCTTTATACGTTCGGCTATGCCTTCAAGCCCTGGGTCGGGCCGCCGATCGCCACTGCCGAAGAGATCCGCAAATACATGGGCGAGGTGATCGAGGAGAACGGCATCGCGCCGCACATCCGCTACCGCCACCGCATCGATGCCGCGCGCTGGTCGAGCGCCGACAATCTCTGGACCATCGACGCCACGCGCACCGATACGGGCGAACGACTGCGCTTCACCGCCAACTTTCTCTACATGTGCGCCGGCTACTACCGCCACACCGGCCCCTACACGCCGGACTGGCCGGGCATGGCGGACTTCCAGGGGCGCATCGTGCATCCGCAGGAATGGCCTGACGACCTCGACTATTCGGACATGCGCGTGGTGGTGATCGGATCGGGCGCCACGGCGGCGACGGTGGTGCCGGCCATGGCGGGCAAATGCCGCTCGCTCACCATGCTGCAGCGCACGCCGACCTGGTTCCGCACCGGCCGCAACGCCATCGAGATCGCCGACGAGCTCCGCACGCTCGGCGTGGACGAGACCTGGATCCACGAGATCGTACGCAGAAAGATCCTCTACGAGCAGGACAAGTTCACGAGGCGCACCTTCGAGGATCCGGAGAGCGCGAAGCGCGACCTGATGGCCGCCGCGCGCGTCTATCTCGACGAAGGCACGCTCAAGAAGCACTTCACGCCGGCCTATCGCCCCTGGCAGCAGCGCATCGCCTTCATCCCCGATGGCGACCTGTTCCAGGCGGTCAGCGACGGCAAGGTGGAGGTCGTCACCGATCATATCGAGCGCTTCGACGCGACGGGCATCCGGCTGACATCGGGCCGGCATCTCGATGCCGATCTGATCGTGACCGCCACGGGTTTCCACCTGAATGCGCTGGGCGACATCGCGGTCGAGGTGGACGGCAGGCCGGTTGCCTTCCACGACACCGTCACCTATCGCGGCATGATGGCGACCGGCATTCCCAACATGGCCTGGGTGTTCGGCTATTTCCGCGCGAGCTGGACGCTGCGCGCGGATCTGGTCGCCGAGTTCGTCTGCCGCCTGCTGGACCACATGGACAGGATCGGCGCGAAGAAGGTCGAGGTCGCGCTGCGGCCGCAGGACAGCGCCATGCCGATCCTGCCGTTGATCGCCGAGGAGAACTTCAATCCCGGTTACCTGGCCCGCGGGATGCATCTGTGGCCGAAGCGCGGCGACAAGCCGGAGTGGATGCACAACCAGGACTACTGGGCGGAGAAGGATGAGTTCCCGGCCATCGACCTGACGGATTCGGCGTTCGTGTACAGCTGAGGGAATTGCCCCCACCCCGGCCCTCCCCCGTTCGCGTTGCTCACAGGGGAGGGGGGGCAATCCTGCTTCTACACCGGCCGATCCCCCGCGACCTGCACCCGTCGCATCACGCGCCGGAAGCCCGTCGTGTCGTTCAGCGCGACGTGCTTGGTGCAGCGGTTGTCCCAGAACGCGACCGAGCCTTTTTCCCAGCGAAAGCGGCAGGTGAATTCCGGCCGGTGGCCATGGTTCAGCAGGAAGTCCAGCAGTCCGCGTCCTTCCGCCTCGCTCATGCCCTCGATCCCCACCGTGTAGGAATGGTTCACGAACAACATTTTTCGCCGTGTCTCCGGATGGATGCGCACGATCGGATGCACGCTGACCGTCTCGCGCCACTCTGCATCCTCGCGCACCTTGGTCGAGCGCGTGGCGTTGCGTCCCGCCTGCGGCCCGGCCACCAGGCGGTCCGTGTGGATCGCCTTCAGCTCGGCGATCACGCGCTTCATCGTCTCCGACAGCCGCTCATACGCCAGATACTGGTTGGCGAAGATCGTGTCGCCGCCATGGGGCGGCACCTCCACGCCGTAGAGGATGGCGCCCATCGGCGGCGCCGCCATCATCGTCGTGTCGGCATGCCAGTCCTCGCCCACCACCGAGACATCGTTCGGCTCGCGCACGAGCTGTACGATCTCCGGATCCGTCCCTGGCTTGCGAAAATTCGGATGCACGAAAATCGCGCCGAAGCGGCGCGCGAAGGCCTTGTGCCGTTCGGGCGACAGGTCCTGATCGCGGAAGAAGATGACGCCGTGGTCCAGCAGCGCCTGGCGGATGTCGCCGATGGTGTCGTCCGTCAGCTCCTCGGCGATGTTGACGCCATGCACCTCGGCGCCGAGCGCGCCCGCGATGGGACGGATCTCGATCCGGCTGTTGCGCATCCTGTTTCCTCCGGTGCCGGCTGTGCCGAGCAGGCTCCGCGCAAAGGATACGTCATCAGGCGAATCGGTCGACTCCCTCCGGCGTCAGTCTCCGGCGTGGGGCTGGTTCCCGGGCTTCGCGCCGTCCGGCGCGTCCGCGGCCCTGCGACACCGGCGGTTCCGCACGATTCGCTGCGCGAAGTAGCCGGCGATCGCGACGGCCACGGCGATGAGCAGCCAGTGGATATTCTCCTCGCCGATCCACAGCATCACATACCAGCCGATCGCGACGAAGCTGGCGGCCCAGAGCCCGGCCGCGATGAAGTTCAGGACCGCGAAGCGCAGATGGGACATGCCGGCCGCGCCGCAGACGGCCGAGGCGACGTTCCGCACGCCGTAGATGAAGCGGAAGCTCAGGACGAAGGCGTCCCCGTAGCGTTCCAGCAGCCGGGTTGCCTTGCCCAGGTGGCGCTCGCCGCCCGGGATGCGCCTGACGATGGAGGGGCCGTAGCGCCGGCCGAGAAAGAACCAGAGCTGGTCGCCCGAATAGGAGCCGGCCCAGACGGAGAGGAAGAGCAGCCAGGGATTGACCAGGCCCGTCGCGGCGCCGAGGGCAGCGGCGAAGAGGACGAAGGTCTCGCCTTCGAAGAAGGCCCAGATGGCCGCGCCGAGATAGGCGAACGAGCCCCACTGCGCCCAGATCTCAGCGAAGTCTTGCATCCAAACGGAATCCCAGCCCCGGCCTTCCCCACGGCATTCCAGCCTGTCCGCGGTTAAGGCCCTGCACTACGCGGTTCGCGGGCGTCTGGCTACCGGGCGTTTCACCGGGGGCGTTATACCGGCTTGCCGATGGTATGATCTGCGGCCCGGAGGGCCGAGGCGCCGAACGGCGCCCGCCGGTGGTCCGGCGAAGCCAAGGGCCGCGGAGGCGGCCCGCCTGGCGTTTGAGGGACACAAAGGTCAATCCTTTGTGCCGCGGGTATTAGACCTGGAGGTCCGCGGCCAGGTGGAACAGGCAGTCGCCCCGCATGGTCCGCGCCGGTATGCGCTTGCACAGCACGACCCCCGCCGCCTTGAAGGCCAGTTCCACGGGGGGAAGCCAGGGGGTTTCGGGGACATGGATGCGGGCGGCCGGCGTGCCGGGGGTGACCTCCTGCCCCAGTTCGACCAGCGGCTCGAAGACGCCGCTCTCCGGCGCATACATGTACATCTCGGGGCCCCGGACATCGAGGAAGCGGGTCTGGGGCACCGGCTGGGCATCGGATTCCGGCAGGATGCCGAGATGCGCCAGCACGTTGCGGATGCCGCGTTCGGTGATGGCGAGGCCCGCCGGCGTGATGGTACCCGATCCGCCGAGTTCCGAGCCAAGGGCCGGAATGCCGCGCCGCTCGGCGCCGCTGCCGAGCGTCTGGTCTCCGCCCTGGCCCTGCGCGCCGCCCTGGATGTAGGTGTAGGGCGCGCCGAAGGCGCGCAGCGCCGCGAGCTGCTTCTGGTAGACGGCCGGACTGGCCGACTGCTTCGCGAGCGCGCAGGGCGTATACATCAGCGACGATCCGCCGGAATGCAGGTCCATCACGAAATCGGCGAGCGGAACGAGCTCGCTGTCGATGTAGTACGCGATCTGGTGCGTGACCGATCCATTGGGATCGCCCGGAAAGATCCGGTTGAGGTTCTGGTCGTCGATCGGCGAGACGCGTCGCCCGGCGAGCGCCGCCGGGTAGTTCGCCATGGGCAGGATGATGACGCGGCCGGTGATGCGATGGGGGTCCAGCCACTTCGCCAGGTTGGTCAGCGCGACCTGGCCTTCGTATTCGTCGCCGTGGTTGCCCGAGCAGAAGAGCGCGGTCGGGCCCTCGCCGTTCTTCACGACGACGATCGGGATGGGCAGGAAGCCATAGGCCGATTGGTGCGTGGAGTGGAACAGGCGGATGAAGCCCGTCTGCTTGCCATCCCTGGTGAAATCGACCTCGGGGATCAGGCGCGTCCTGCGGGCGGCGTCGGTCATCGTTTCCTCATGGGTGTCAGGCGCCGCTGGCGGGCGCGTTCTCGGGCAAATGGCAGGCGACGGCGTGGCCGGGGACGGGTTCGGCGAGCGGTGGCGCCTGTTCGCGGCAGATGGGCATCACGTGCGGGCAGCGCGTGTGGAAGCGGCAGCCCGAGGGCGGGTTGAAGGCGCTCGGGATATCGCCGGCGATGCGCGGGCGCCGGCCGCGGGACCGGCTCGCGGGATGGGATGCGGGAACCGAGGCGATCAGTGCACGCGTGTAGGGATGGCGGGGGGCCGCGTAGATCGCACGCTTCCCGGCGGCTTCCACGACCTTGCCGAGATACATGACCGCGACACGGTCGGAGATGTGGCGCACGACGGAAAGGTCGTGCGCGATGAACAGATAGGTCAGCCCCATCTCCTGCTGCAGGTCCTGCAGCAGGTTCACGATCTGGGCTTGAACGGAAACGTCGAGAGCCGAAACGGCCTCGTCGCAGACGACGAAGCGGGGCGAGAGGGCGAGCGCGCGCGCGATGCCGATGCGCTGGCGCTGGCCGCCGCTGAACTCGTGCGGATAGCCGGAGCGGGCGCGGGCGGGCAGGCCGACCTTCTCCAGCATCGCGGCGACCTTGGCGCGCGTCGCGGCATCGGCCTTCGCACCATGGATCAGCATCGGCTCCATGACGATGTCCTCCACCGTCATGCGCGGGTTCAGCGCGCCATAGGGGTCCTGGAAGACGATCTGCATGGACCGTCGGACCTCCCGCAGCGCGCGGTGGCGGAGCGGCGTGATGTCCGTGCCGTCGAAGCGGATGGCGCCGCTGGTCGGTTCATGCAGCCGCAGCAGCAGGCGGCCGAGCGTGGATTTGCCGCAGCCGGATTCGCCCACCAGGCCGAGCGTCTCGCCCGGCTGGATGCGCAGCGAGACGTCGTCCACGGCCTTGAGCA
>JAYRQX010000329.1:0-4321 GCA_041910415.1 Acetobacteraceae bacterium
GCGCAAGATCGACATCGCGCTCTCCAACAGCTTCGGCTTCGGCGGCACCAACGCCTCCATCATCTTCCGCGGCGCGCCCTGATTGCGCGCCGCCGGGTGCGCCTGCCGCAAGGCGGGGCGCGCTCGACGGGTTCCCGTCCGCCTGCCCTGAGACATTCGTGATCCGCGCGGCGCGTCTGTACGCCGTGGCGATGCGCCCTTCGCGCGTTGCACGACCATGCTGACGGAAGGCGACGAGGCGAAGAAGGGACAGCCGTGACCCCGGCAGAGGACGATCCCGACGAGCTTCCGAAGCGCCAGCCGCCACGCCACGTGCCGGCGATGCGGGTGCTGATCATGCTGGGCACGACGCTGTTGCTGCTGGCCGTCCTGGCGACCATGGCAACGCAGGCCGTGCGCGACGCCTGGACCGGACCCGGGCCGCTCGCCGAGCAGGCGCAGATCGTGGTCCCCCGCGGCGGCGGCACCCAGGGCATCGCCGATTCGCTTGTGGAACGCGGCGTCATCCGGGACCCCAGGACCTTTGCGCTGGCCGCCTGGCTGACACGGAATGACGGGCCCTTGCGCGCCGCCGAATATGTTGTCCCCGCGCATGCTTCGCTGCGCGACGTGCTTGGCATCCTGCGCACCGCGCGGCCCGTGCAGCGGCGGATGACCATCGCGGAAGGCCTGACGGCCAGGCAGATCGCCGCGGTGATCGAGCGCGCCGAAGGGCTCGCCGGCGACATGCCGGAGATCGAGGAGGGCGAGATCCTCCCGCAGACCTACGCCTATGAGTATGGCGAGACGCGTGCGGCGCTGGTGCGCCGCGCCGAGGCCGCGATGACGCGCACGCTGAACGAGGCCTGGGCCGCGCGCACGCCGGGCCTGCCGCTGGCCAATGCGCGGGAGGCGCTGATCCTTGCCTCCATCGTCGAGCGCGAGACCGGCAGGGCCGAGGAACGCCCGCGCGTCGCCGGCGTCTTCGTCAACCGGCTGCGGCGGGGCATGCAGCTCCAATCCGATCCGACGGTTGCCTATGCGGCGACGGCGGGCGCGCCGCTGGACCGGCCGATCACGCGTGCGGATCTCGACCGCGACCACCCCTTCAACACCTATCGCATCCGCGGCCTGCCGCCGGGCCCGATCGCGAGTCCGGGGCGCGAGGCGATCCTCGCGGCGACGCAGCCCGAGCCGAACGATTTTCTGTACTTCGTCGCCGACGGAACGGGCGGGCATGCCTTCGCCCGCACGCTGGAGGAGCACAACCGCAACGTCGCGCGCTGGCGCGAGATCGAGCGCAGCCGGCGCGAGGCGGCGCCGCCGATCCGTTAGTTATGCCGCCGCCAATTCCTCGGGCGTTGCGGCGATGCGGCGGTCGCGCAGCCATGCCGAGAAAGCAGGGCTTGCCGTCACCACGCAGAACGGGATGGCGAGCACCAGGCCCGCCAGCACCGGCGAGGCGAGCAGCAGCGCGCAGGGCGACGCGCTCGCGAACACCACGGCCAGCGCCACGCCGAACAGCGTCTCCGGCCACAGCATCCGCGCCGCGTCGGCCCAGGCCACGCCGCGATCCGCGCGATTCTGCGGTGCCCAGCCCGTTGTCACGCCGAAGGGCAGCGCGACGATGAAGCGCGCCTGGTGCAGGATGCGCGCGGGTTCGAAGAAGGCCGTGAACAGGATTTCTGACAGCGCGCCCTTCGCGAATTGCGCGCGGCCGCCGTAGCGGGAGGCGAGGCGTGGCTTGAGGAGAACCTCGGCATAGCCCAACAGCTTCGGCGCGTAGTAGCACCACCAGCCGAGCAGCAGCAGCGCGGCCAGCGCGCCTGTCGGCGTCGCGGTACCGCCGCCTGTCGCCGCATTCAGCGCGGCGGCGACGAACAGCACGCACCACAGCGGCGCGCCGAAGAACAGCAGGATGGCCTGCGCGAGTTGCCAGCGCGCCATCGGCGTCAGCCCCGGCAGGCGGATGAGGGAGAAATACTGCAGGTTCCCCGCCGCCCAGCGCAGGTCGCGCCGCAAGAATTCCGGCAGCGCCGGCGGGTTGCCTTCCAGGCTGCCCGTGTCGTCCGGCAGCACGCGTACCTTCCATCCCGCCGCCGTCAGCCGCGTCGCCTCGACCTGGTCGTGCGAGAGGATCGCCGATCCGTCCGGCAGCGCCTCCAATCGTGCGTGCTGGCGGAAGGGATCGATACGGAGGATCGCGTTGTGGCCCCAGTACGGACCCTCGTCGCCCTGCCACCAGGCCTGGCCCGTGGCCCAGCTTCGCATCCCCTGGCGCATGCCGAACTGGAAGAGACGCGGGAAGGCCGCGCGCGCCGGGCGCCCCGCGATCAACTGCTGCACGATGGCAAGCTTCGGGTCGGCTTCCATGCAGGCGACCAGGCGCAGCACGGCCTCGGCCGACATCTCGGAATCCGCATCGAGGCAGAGGAAGTAGTCCAGGCCGTGCGCGTGATGGTCGAGGAATTCCATCACGTTGCCCGCCTTGAAGCCTGCATTGTCGAGGCGGCGCCGGTAGCGCCCGCGGACCGCGCCGCCCTGGCGCGACTGCGCAAAGGTCGCGAGCGCCGCTTCCTCCGCCGCCGCCAGCGCCGCGTCCTGCGTATCCGACAGCACCCACAGCACGAAGCGATCGCCCGCGCCGGATTGCTCGAGCCCGTCCAGCAGCCGCGCGATCGGCGCCAGCACGCCGGCCATGTCCTCGTTCCGCACGCAGACGGCGATCGCCGTCATGCCGTGCGGGCGGCCCGGCACGGCGCGGGCCAGCGCGGGCAGCACGGCCCTCACCGGGTCGCGCGCGCCCATCAGGATGGCGAAGCCCAGCAGCGCATTCGCCGCCGACAGCGCGCTCCAGGGCATGGTGCCGACGAGGCAGAGCAGGATCGCCACCTCCCACACCGTCCAGCCGCCCGGCGACAGCACCGCGACAGCCAGAGCTAGCACACTGCCCGTGACGAGCAGGCCGAGCAGCAGCACGGCAAGGCGGCGAAGGCGAATGGGTTCGGACGGCACGGTTTGGCATAGGCCATGATCTGGGCAGGAATGCGAGGCGCAACCGCGGAGGCGCGATGCTCCTGGCCGGCGCTGTCATCGCGGGCTGGTTCGCCCTCCGCTTTCACCGCGCGCACCTCGCAATCGCCACCGCGCGTCTTGGTCCCATCGGCGAGGCTGTCGCGGGCCACGACGCGCTGATTGGCGCCGCCGAGCCCGCAGACGGCGCGCCGCGTCTCCGGCGCGCCCATCACCCTGCGCGACCAGACCGGGACTGCCCGCGTCGAGCCGCATGCGGCCGAGATGTCCGGCCTTGCGCAGCGCGTGTGGGCGAGTAGCGCCCCCCTGGCCCGCAGGCCGCCGGGCGCTCTTGCGGAGGGCTGGATGAGCGGCGCCATGCTGAACGCCTTGGGCAGCTGGTGATATGCCGAAGAAGCCACCGGAACCAGGTCCCTGGAGCGCCGAGCCGGCATTGTGAACCGCTTCCACGCGCGGCGCGCTGTCTTCGCTCTCCTGCGCAAGCGATCCGTCATGCAGGCACGGCCGCTGCCGACAGGCTTGACCGGTCAAGCCACGGATGGCCCGATCGCCCAGGCTGCGACGAGGCAACGGTGATGTCCGGCATTGAGCACGAAGTCGATCCCATCATCCAGTACCTCGCCTGGGGCGTGGGCGCGGTCCTTCTCGGCATCGCGGCCCTCCATGCCTGGCGGGCCTTCGGCATCGGCGCCGCGGCGCCGTCCATCGCGGCGGCGCCGGACGGGGACGCATCGCTCATCGGCGTGGCCGGCGCCTTCGGGGACACGCCGCACGCCACGCCCTACAGGGGCGAGCCCTGCGTCTGGTTCGAGGCGTCGATCGAGGAGTGGATCACGACGCGCGACAGCGACAACAAGGAGAGCGGACGTTGGGACGTGGTGCGGCACACGCACAATCCGCTGCCCTTCCTGCTCCGCGACGGGACGGATGTGGTGCGCGTGGAGGCGGCGCCGGCGAACCTGGTCGCGCTGCCGCGCCGGCAGTGGTCCGGTGGCACGCTGGAGCCTGAGCGCGAGCGCGAGGATCTCCGCCGGACGGCCGTCTCGACCGCGGCGGCGACCACGATGGCAATCGGCGGCAGCATGCTCGCCGGTGGCGTCCTGGGCGGTGGCCGATTCCGCTACACCGAGCAATGGGTGCCGCCTAGCGTCAATCTATTCGTCCGCGGAGGCCTGGGTCGCGGCGATGCCCCGAAGGCGCCGCTGGTCCGTCGCTCCTCGGAGGTCGAGGAGGCCTACGCGCGCCTGGAGGCGGAGGTGCCGCGCCGCGTCGCCAAGCCGGCACGCGGCCAGTTCATCGTGGCCGGCGA
>JAYRQX010000330.1:0-5629 GCA_041910415.1 Acetobacteraceae bacterium
CCATCCTTCGTCGGCAGCGGGCGGTAGTCGGGGCTCAGCAGCCGCCCGTCGCCGGTCGGTCCTTCGGGCGGGACAAAGGTCGCGGCGCCCAGGTGCTCGGACAGCACGAAACTCGCCGCATTCTCGAACATCGGCACTTCCACCGCCTCGCCCTTTCCGCTGCGTTCGCGGCGGAACAGCGCGAAGCCGATGCATTGCGCGGCGATCAGCCCGGTGATGTGGTCCGTCATCACCATGGGCACGAAGCGCGGTTCGCCGATCGCGCGTTCGAAGGTGCCGGCGACACCCGACAGGCTCTGGATGATCGGGTCGTAGGCCGGGCGATTGTAGTAGCGGCCGCCCGATCCGAAGGCGAGGATGCTGCAATGGATCAGCCTGGGGTTCCTCGCGATCAGCGCGTCCGGATCGAGGCCCAGCCGCTTCAAGCCTTCGGGCCGCACATTGCTGACGAAGACATCCGCCTCCGCGATCAGGCGATGCATCGCCTCCAGCGCCGCCGGCTGCTTCAGATCGAGCACGATGGAGCGCTTGTTGCGGTTGAAGTTGATGAACTTCCCCGACATGGCGGGCGAGCGGCTGCCGGCGGCCAGGTAGCGCAGGATGTCACCGCCCGGCGCTTCCACCTTGATGACCTCGGCGCCCTGGTCAGCCAGCGTCCGCGTGCAGATCGGGCCGACGACGACCGTCGTCAGGTCCACGACCTTCACGCCCTCCAGCGGCCCGCCGGCCATCAGGCGAACTCCAGGCTCATCTCCGCGCAGAGCGCGTTGTCCGCATTCGCCGCCCAGACCGCCATCCTGCCATCCTCGACGCCGCGACCGGCCAGCGTGACGGTCTGCCCGACATGGAGCGGGGAGGTGAGGCGCGCGGTGAAGCCCGTCAGCGTTCGTCCCGCATTCCTGATCGCGGCGTCCAGCAGCAGCTGCATGGTCAGGCCGCCATTCTGCACGGTCTGCGGATAGCCTTCGGTCTCGCGCGAATAATCAGCATCGTAGTGGATCTTGTGCGCGTTCCAGGTCACGGCGGAATAGCGGAACACGAGCGGCGAGGAGAGCAGCCTCGTCTCGCTCCAGGCCGCATCCGTCGGCGCCCTGGCCGGCACGGTCGCGGTGGATTTCTGGCCGGGCGGCGGGGCTTCGCGATAGACGGCGTCGAACTCGTCCACGGCGATGACCTCGCCCCGCGTCTCGATGGTGTGGCGCATGGTCAGCACCGCGATGCGCCCTGTGCGTGCGATTTTTGGAGCGATGGCGGCAACCTCGGCGATCTTGCGCGCGGGCTCGCCGGCCTTGAGGCAGCCGTTGATCGTCACGCGGCGCCCGGCACCCATGCGGCGCGGCAGCGGGATCGGCGGCAGCACGACGCCGGGCTTCGGATGGCCGTCGGCGCCGATGTCGGATTGCTTCGCGTATTCGCCGAAGAACATCGTGAACCAGTGCGGCGGCAGCGTCGTGCCGTTCCTGAAGGCGTCGGGTTCGAGATCGAGCATCGAGGCGATGCGGCGCACCGCCATCAGCCCGATATCGTCCTCCACGATGCGCTTACGCCCGACCCAGGGGGCCAGGGCTTCGACGGAGGCGATGAAGGCGGCGTCGTCGGACACGGTCGGATACCTCTACTCGGCTACGAGATTGAGGCGCCGGATCAGCGGCGCCCATTTGTCGTGATCGGCACGCGCCAGCGCCGTGAACTGCTCCGGCGTGTTCGGCGCGGCGATGTCAGCGCCCACGCGGTCGAAGCCGGCGCGCAGCGCGTCGCTGGTCAGCGCCTCGCTCAGCGCGGCGTTGAGGCGCCGGACCATCTCGGGCGGCGTGCGTCCATGCACGGCCAGGCCGAAATAGGAGGAGGCTTCGTAGCCCGGCACGCTCTCGGCGAAGGTCTGCACACCAGGCCATTGGGCACGCCGCTCGCGCGTCGTCAGCGCGACGGGGCGGATCGACGGCATGCCGCGCACCGTATCGCCCTCGGGGATGCCGAGGCAGCGCGCATGCACGCGCCCGGCCAGCATGTCCGTCATCGCCTGGGTGCTCTGCCGATACGGCACATGCGTCATCTCGAGGCCGAGCTGCGCGCCGAGCAATTCCATCGCCAGATGCGTGATGGCGCCGACACCGGCCGAGGCATAGGTGAAGCGCCCGGGATTGGCACGGATCCAGGCGATGACGCCGTTCAGGTCGTCGCCGGGCACCGAGCGATGCACGAGCAGCACGTTGGAGGTCGAGCAGAACCGCCCGACCGGCGCCAGGTCGGTCTGCCAGTCATAGGCGACGTTGCGGTAGAGCAGCGCGTTCAGCCCGCTATTCGTGCCCATGGTGGCGACCATCATGGTGTAGCCATCGGGCGCCGACCGCGCGAGCGTCTCGGCCGCCAGGTTGCCCGCGCCGCCGGGACGGTTGTCGGCGAGCACGGGCTGGCCGAGCTTCTGGCCCATCGCCTCGGCCATCAGGCGGGAGACGATGTCGGTCTGCCCGCCGCCGCCATAGGGGATGATCAGCCGGATCGCGCGGTCCGGATAGGCAAGCGCGATCCCGGGCAACGCCAAGGCGCCCAGCAGCGCCGCGCGGCGCGTGGCCCTAGCGGACATAGCGCCACCGGAAGCGGCCGCCATTGGCTTCCACGCGCCCGACCGAGGGGTTCGGGAAGTGGATGGGCAGCACCTTCACATCCCTGTCCGCGACAGTGCCGAGGAACCTGCGCCGGCTCGCCGCGGCCTCCTGCGGGTCCCAGCAGAACACGGTGGACCAGTCGGGCTCATGCACCTGCAGCGCGTGGTGCATCAGGTCGCCGGTGATGACGGCATGCTGCCCGCCGCTGCGGATATGCAGGCAGCAATGGCAGGGCGAATGGCCGGGCGTCGGTTCCAGCGTCAGGCAGTGGTCGAGCTGGAAATCGTCATCCACCAGCAGCGCCTGGCCGGCCGCGACCACGGGCTCGCAATTCATCCGGTGCACCGCGCCGCCGCCGCCCGGGCGCGTCTCGTCCCGCTTCGTGCTCTCCTCCCAGGCCGCGTATTCGCGGCGATGGAAGATGTACTTGGCGCGCGGGAAGGTGGGCACCCAGCGGCCGTCGCGCAGCACCGTGTTCCAGCCGGAATGGTCGATATGCAGGTGGGTGCAGAAGACATAGTCGATATCGTCGAAGGTCAGCCCTTCGGCCTTCAGCCCGTCCAGCCAGGGCTGCTTCGGGAAATCCATCGGTGCCGGATAGCCCTTGTCCTCGCCGGTGCAGGTGTCCACCAGGATCACGTGCCGCGGCGTGCGCACGATATAGGTCTGGTAGGTGATGACCATCTTGCCCGTCGCGGGATCGAAGGTCTCGGGCTCCACTTCGGCCAGGCGCCTGGCGAGCAATTCGCGGTTCCCGTCGGCTTCGGGGAACATGGCCTCCGGCGCGCGCCAGGGGCCGTCGCGCTCGATGATGCTGGTGATGGAGACATCGCCGATCTGCAGCCTGCGCATGGTCTTCCCGTTCCCGGACGTTGGCGCGGACACTAGCCGTGCGAAGGCGGATGCGGAAGCCGGGCGGGGTTGATCGCAACCCTTGCGCGGCCGACACTGCCGCATCACGCAGGAGGAAGCAGCGATGCGCGTTGTCGAGACCGTCGAGGAATTGAAGGGCCTGATCGGCCAGGAACTCGGGGTGGGCGAGTGGTACACGGTCACGCAGGAAACGATCGACAAATTCGCGGACGTCACCGGCGACCACCAGTGGATCCATGTGGATGTCGAGCGCGCGCGCAAGGAAGTGCCTGGTGGCAAGACCATCGCGCATGGCTATCTCGTGCTGTCCCTGCTGCCGCTGCTGTCCAAGGGCACCTACAGGCTCGCCTGGCCCTCGCGCACCTTCAACTACGGCAGCGACAAGGTGCGCTTCATCACGCCGACGCCGGCGGGCGGGCGGCTGCGGCTGAAGCAGACCCTGATCTCGGTCGAGGATGCGGGCAAGGGCTCGCACCGCATCGTCGTGCGCTCGACCCTGAAACTGGAAGGCGCCGAGCGTCCCGCGCTGATCGCCGACACCATCCGGATGACGTTTTCTTAGGCCTCAGGCGCCGGCGCGACCTCCGGTCGCTTGGCTTGCGCGCCGTGCACAGGCGCATTGGCGACGGCGGGCTGGTTGGGCGCGGTCGCGCCGTGCGCTCCCAGCCCGCGCGCTGGCGCGGGCTGCAGTGGCCGGCGCGCCCTTTCTCCCTCCCCTGCGCAGCGGGGGAGGGGCGGGTGGGGGCAGTCGCCCGTCAGTTCGTGCGCCGCACGCCCCAGAAGACCGGGATCGTCGTCGGGCGCAGGCCTTCGATGTTCGCGCGATGCGCCGCCAGCGTGCGGAACTGCCCGGCATTGATGTAGGGCAGCACCTCGAAGGCACGCGCCTGCACACGATCCAGGATCTCGCGCCGCCTGGCGGGATCGCGCTCCTCCCACCAGCTCCGGCGCAGATCCTCCAACTGCTGGTCGCAGGGCCAGCCGGCCAGCCCGCCTTCGCAGGGGCTCGCCAGATACAGGTTCGTCAGCGGGTTCTGCCCGTCCAGCACGTTGGCCGCGGTGATGAAGAGCGACCAGCCGCCCTGCTCCACCGGCTCGCGCCGGTTGCGCCGCTGGGTGACCGTCGCCCAGTCCATCGCCGGCATGTCCACATTCATGCCCGCGCGCTGCATCGCGGCGCCGATGGTCAGCGTCGCGGCGTGGTTGGTCGGGTTGTCGGTCGCATCCAGGAAGACGATGCGCTGGTTGGTGTAGCCGCCTTCGCGCAGCAGGGCGCGGGCGCGTTCGATGTTGGGCTCGCGCAGGCCGCGCGCGCCGGCCGCCGTTTCCAGCGGCGATCCGCAGAAGAAGAAGGCGGGGCAGTAGGGCACCTGCTCGGAAGGCCGCACGCCGATCGCCTGCAGCACTTCCTGCTGATTGATCAGATGCAGCAGCGCCTGGCGCACCTGCGGGCTGTTGAAAGGCGGCTGCTGGCTGTTCGGACGCAGCCAGACCATGACGCCCACGGGGTTCAGCGCCATGGTGCGGATGTTGCGGTTGCGCTCCAGCACCGGGATGACGTCGGGCGTCGGCTGTTCGAGGAAGTCGATCTCGCCCGATTGCAGCGCCGCGGCCGCCGTTGCGGGGTCGGCCATCGCCAGCCATTCCACGCGCTCGACCTGCACGACCTTGCCGCCGGCGAGCCCGTCCGCGGGCTCGGGGCGTGGACGATAGGCGAGGTTGCGGACATAGACGGCGCGGTTGCCCGCCTGCCATTCATTGGCGCGGAAGATGAAGGGGCCCGATCCCGTCGCATCCGTGATGGCCGTCGTCGCCGGCGTGCTGGCAATGCGCTCCGGCATCACGAACAAGGCGTTCGCGGTCGGTCGCGCCAGCGCCTCGGTCACCAGGGCGAAGGGGCGGGAGAGGCGGATGGTGAAGGTGCGGTCATCCACCACGTCCATGGACGCCGTTGCGGCGGCGAGCGCCCGGCCCACCACGTCCCGCTGCGCCCAGCGGCGGATCGAGGCGACGGCGTCCGCCGCGCGCACGGGTTGGCCATCATGGAAGGCGAGGCCTTCGCGCAGCGTGAAGCGGTATTCCATGCCGTCAGGGGAGACAGTGGTCTGGTCCACCATCTGCGGCCGCGCCTCGCCCCGGCTGTCCAGCGC
>JAYRQX010000331.1:0-10467 GCA_041910415.1 Acetobacteraceae bacterium
CCCCGCGCCGTCGCCACCACCCACAGCACATCGCCGCGCGTCTCGCAGGCGATCAACCCGCGGTCGGTCGCGTCCTCCCACACCGTCAGGCGGGGGCATGAGGTGCGCCAGGCCTCGATCACCTCGGCATAGGGGCGCGGCGCGCGGCTCACCCATTCCACGAGGTCCAGGATCAGCGGCTCGATCGGCGTCGTCATCGCGCTTCCTCCGTCACGGCGGCCACACCCACAACCATACGCCCTGGGCGACGTAATAGGTGGCGATCGTCGTGACGATCCGCCCCGCCCACAGCTTGAACTGCGCGTCGGTCAGCATTTCCAGGAACGGCTTCGCGAGCATGGTCCCGGCGAAGGACGCGCACACCGCGCCCGCCGCGAGCCAGGGATCGAGCCCCGCCGCCTGGTCGATCAGCCCACCGAAGTACAAGAGCTTCAGCGCATGCCCGAAGACCTGGCACCCGGACTTGGTCGCGATGATGCCGCGCCGGTCCAGCCGCCCGCCCAGGAAGAAGGCGTCCAGCAGCGGCCCCGCAACGCCCGTCAGCAGCATCAGCGACATGCTGGCGACGCCATAGGCCGCGCCCTGTACCGGGCTTTCCGCATCCGGCTTCAGGCGCGCGGGCAGCAGATGCAGCAGGAAGGGGCTGATGCCGAGCGCGATGAGCGAGAGCGGCTTGCCGGGCACGAAGCGCAGCAGCGACCACAGCCCGATCGCGACCGTGCACCCCGCCACATAGGCCGCGACGATGCGCCAGCGGATGTGCTTCATCCACAGCGTGCCGCGCCAGCCGTTGGACGCCATCTGCGTGACCGCGTGCAGGGTCATCGCCTCGGGCAGCGGCAGCAGCAGGATCAGGACGCCGATCAGCACCAGCCCGCCCGCCATGCCGAAGATGCCGGACAGCAGCGATGTGCCGACCATCAGCCCCAGCAGCATCAGCATTGTCAGCGGTGCCATGGGCATCCTCCATCGCTTTCATTGCGCCAGGGACAGGCCGGATGCAAACTGACTTCGCTGGGGCTGAGCATAAGGAAAGCTGATGCTGCCCGTTCACAGGCCGCCCTTCCTGAACGGCATCCGGGCCTTCGAGGCCGCGGCGCGGCTGGGCTCCTTCGTCGCCGCCGGCGCCGAGCAGAATGTCAGCCCCGCCGCCGTCAGCCGCATGGTGAAGCTGCTGGAAGACCGCATGGGCGTCGCGCTGTTCGACCGCGCGGCCAACCGCCTGGCGCTGACCGAGGCCGGCCGCGCCTATCGCGACGGGCTGACGCCGATCCTGGAAAGCCTGGCGCGGCTGACCGACGGCATCGCCGACCGCGCGGGCCGCAAGGCCATCACGGTCGGCGTCGGTCCCACCTTCGCGGTGCGCTGGCTCATCCCGCGCCTCGCGGAACTGCGGCGCCGTGCGCCCGATGTGGAGGTGCGGATCACCACGGGCGGCGCGGCCGCGCCGTTTTCCGACGGCTGGACCTGCGGCATCCGGCTGGGCGATGGCGACTGGCCGGGCCTGGTCGCGACGCCGCTCTTCGCCGCCGACCTGACGCCGGTCTGCGCGCCGGCGCTGGCGGCGAAGCTGCGCAAGCCCAGGCATCTGCGGGATGCGACGCTGCTGCGCGTGGCCCATGCGCCCGAGGATTGGCGACGCTGGCTGCTGGCCGCCGGCGCGAAGGGCGTGAAGGCGGACGGGCCGATCTTCGATTTCTACGGCCAGGCGCAGCAGGCCGCGCTGGATGGCGTGGGCGTCGCCATGGGCATCCGCCCCTATGTGGATGACGATCTCGCCGCCGGGCGGCTGGCGGCACCCTTCGGCCTCAGCATCCCGAAGCAGAAGGGCTGGTACCTGGTGCACCGTCAGGCGCGGTCGCTGGAGCCCGGCTTCCGCGCCTTCCGGGACTGGATCCTCTCTACGCGCGCGGCAGCGTGAAGGCTTGCCGCGCGAGCAGGCGCCAGGAATTCCCTTCCTTCCGCCAGACCTGCAGCACACCGATGTTCACCGGCGTCACCGCGCCCTGCGGGTTCACGGTCTCGCCCGTGAAGGTGTGCCGCACGACTGCTTCATGCTCGCTGATCTCGATCGTCTGGTTGCTCAGCGTGATGCTGCGGAACGCCGAATTGCGTGCTTCGAGATTGGCGATGAACTGCGCGCGGTTCTCGATCCGGCCGGCGGAGTGGCCATAGCTGAGGTGGCGCGAGGTCAGCGCTTCCAGCTGCTGCCGGTTCACCGCCATCATGGCGACGCGCAGCGCCTCCACGGCGCGCTCCACGGCGGGCGTCTCGCGATGCGCCTGCTGCGCGAGCGCCGGTGAGGCAAGGGCGGCAAGGCCCAGCGCGGCCAGGCCGCGGCGACGGATGGTCATGGCGTTCTCCTCGGGATGGTTCCCAGGAGGCACTGTCGCGCAGCCACCGCAAAAGAAAAGGGAGCCAAGAAGCCCCCATTCCACCGTCCCTTCGGCCCGCCATCGGCGGGCCGGGAGCGCACGGCGCGACCGCGCCCAGACCCTCCGTCGCCGTCAACGCGCCAGTGCAGGGCGCGAAAGCCAAGGCGGCGGAGCCGCCGCCCGGCGTTTGAGGGCGGAATTACGTGTTCATGGCTTCAAAAAAGTCGTTGTTGGTCTTGCTGTATTTCAGCTTGTCCAGCAGGAACTCCATCGCGTCCTGCGTGCCCATCGGGTTCAGGATGCGGCGCAGCACCCACATCTTCGTCAGCGTGGCGCGATCGACCAGCAGCTCTTCCTTGCGGGTGCCGGATTTCAGGATGTCGATCGCGGGGAAGGTGCGCTTGTCGGAGAGCTTGCGGTCCAGCACGATTTCGCTGTTACCCGTGCCCTTGAACTCTTCGAAGATCACCTCGTCCATGCGGCTGCCGGTGTCGATCAGCGCGGTGGCGATGATGGTCAGCGAGCCGCCTTCCTCGATGTTGCGTGCCGCGCCGAAGAAACGCTTCGGGCGTTGCAGCGCGTTCGCATCGACGCCGCCCGTCAGCACCTTGCCCGAGGAGGGAACGACGCTGTTGTAGGCGCGGCCGAGTCGCGTGATGGAATCCAGCAGGATGACCACGTCGCGCTTGTGCTCGACCAGGCGCTTGGCCTTTTCCAGCACCATCTCCGTCACCTGCACATGGCGCGTCGCCGGCTCGTCGAAGGTGGACGCCACGACCTCGCCACGCACGGTGCGCGCCATGTCGGTCACTTCCTCGGGCCGCTCGTCGATCAGCAGCACCATCAGGAAGACGTCCGGGTTGTTCGCCGTGATCGACTTCGCGATGTTCTGCAGCATCACGGTCTTGCCGGTGCGCGGGGGGGCCACGATCAGCGCGCGCTGCCCCATGCCGATCGGCGCGATCAGGTCGATGACGCGGTGCGTGTTGTCCTTGGTCGGGCCCTTGGCGACGCTCTCGACCTCCGGATTCTCCATCTTGAGCCGGCGGTTCGGATAGAGCGGCGTCAGGTTGTCGAAGTTGATGCGATGGCGCAGCGCCTCGGGCGCCTCGAAATTGATGGCGTTGACCTTCAGCAACGCGAAATACCGCTCGCCATCCTTGGGCGCGCGGATCTGCCCTTCGACGGTGTCGCCCGTGCGCAGCCCGAAGCGCCTGACCTGGGCCGGACTCACATAGATGTCGTCGGGGCCGGGCAGGAAGTTCGCCTGCGGGGAGCGCAGGAAGCCGAAGCCGTCGGACAGGATCTCGAGCGTTCCGTCGCCGTAGATCGCCTGTTCGTTCTCGGCGAGGGTCTTCAGGATGGCGAACATCATGTCCTGCTTGCGCAGGGTGGACGCGTTCTCGACCCCCACCTCCTCGGCGAAGGAGAGCAGGTCGGCGGGGCTTTTGGCCTTGAGTTCGGAAAGATGCATTGGGCTGCGGTAGTCCGGTGCGGGAGAGGGGGTGGGACGTTTCCCGATGGGCCAGGCCGGGCGGAGGAACCGCCGGACCCCGGCCGATTCGCCATGACATCCCGCGAGGGCTTGGCTGGCGACGTCCCGAGGAGAAGGGAGGGTAAGCCTGACAAAGCGGGCAGGACGCCCGGATCGTCAGGACGCGGACGACCCTATGGGCCGACTTCGCTCTCGTCAACAGGACTTGGTCGGTCGGCGGCTGTTTTCAAGCCTCTGTGTGCGTCAGACAGCGTGCGCCAGCGGCCGCGGCAGCAGGGTGCGCCCTGGATTGTGCCGAGCGGGAAGGGAGCCGTTGCGGCGCCACGCCCATCGGTCCCGATTTCGACTGAATGCGCCCGCCAGTTCCGCTTGCTGCTGCGATTTGCCGGTCATTCGCGCTGCATTCGATGCGATGGACGAAAGAATTCCGGGGCGCGTATCAGAACGGCTTCACGATGACCATGACGACGATCAGGATCAGCGCCAGCGTCGGCACTTCGTTCATGATCCGCCAGCTCCGTTCGCTGCGCGTGTTGCGGTCCTCGGCGAAGCGCTTGCGTGCCAGCGCAAGGTCATGGTGCAGCCAGGTCAGGGTCAGAATCCCGAGAACCTTCCCCCACCACCAGCCGGATGCCCAATCCACCACGCCCGGCGTCAGCACCAGCAGGGTGCCGAAGGTCCAGACCCAGATCATCGCCGGATTCATGATCGCGCGCAGCAGCCGGCGCTCCATGATCTTGAAGAGCTCGGACTGCGCGGATCCCTTCTCGACCTGGCAGTGATAGACGAAGAGGCGCGGCAGGTAGAACAGCCCCGCCATCCAGGCGAAGACGCCGATCAGGTGGAAGGACTTCGTCCACAAATACCAGGGCGCGAGCGCTTCGATCGTCGGCATGCGCTCAGTTCTGCCGCGCCAGTCCCAGGTCGCGCAACAGCACGCGGTTCGCCTCGCTCTCCGCCGCGAAGCGTTCCCTGAACTGCGCCCCGGGAAGGAAGCGCGGGACGGAGGCCAGCCGCTGCGCCGTCGCGCGGAAACCATCGCTCGCCACGGCCGTCTCGCAGGCCCGCTCGATCGCCTGGGCCGCCGCATCAGGGATTCCCGCCGGCGCGAGGAGGCCGCCATGGGATGTGCCGGCCACGGGGTAGCCGAGTTCCAGCGTCGTCGGCACATCGGGCAGATGCGGCAGCCTGTCGCGACCCACCACCGCGATCGCCTGCAGCCCCGTGCTGGCGGGAATGGAGGAGGCTTCGATGAAGGCCATGATCGTGCCGCTGAGCGCCGCCTGCGCCATCGGCCCGGCGCCGGTGTAGCTGACCATCAGTGCCTCGATCCCTGCCTGGCGCAGCAGCGCCGCCATCAGGATGTGCTGGGTGCTGGCCGAACCAGGTGCGCCATAGACCAGTGCTTCGCGGCCGCTCCGGCCATGCGCGATCAGCCCCTGGAAATCGCTGAACGGCGCGTTGCGCCCGAGGATCACCACCTGGGGATTGTCATAGACCAGGCAGAGGAAGCGGAAGCTCTCCAGCGAATAGGTCAGCGGGATCGCATGCGGCTGCGCGGTGATCGGGTTGTTGGGCGAAATCGCGATGGTGTAGCCATCGGGCCGCGCGCGGGCGAGTTCGGCGCTGCCGATCGTCCCCGCCGCCCCGCCACGATTGACGACGACGACCGTCTGTCCCAACGCGCGTTGCAACTCCGGCTGGATGGCGCGCGCCATCAGGTCCGTGTTGCCGCCGGGCGGATAGGCCGCGATCAGCGTGATGGTGCGGGAGGGATATTGGTCCTGCGCCGCCGCGCCCCAGGCGCAGAACAGGCCGAATCCCAGCGCGAGCAGCTTTTTCAATGGTCATCCTCCCGGCACATTCGTGCCGGCGCAGGATGCAGGCGGAACGCCGCGCGCGTCTAGCCGCGCAGCGTCCGGTCCAGTGTCGCGATCTCCCGGATCAGCTTGCGCTTCACCGCGACACCGAAGCTTTCGAAATCCTCGGCGACGATCATGAAGGCGCCGACGCCGCCGATCACACTCTCCTGGTAGTACTGGTCGAGCGGGATGGGCGGACGCCGGCCGAAGGTCGGGCGGTCGTTCACGATGGGCAGGCCATTGATGACGATGCCCTCGCCCACCGCCCCGTCGCGCTCGTCCTCGGCCGGCGGGCCGCTGTTGTTCACGCCGTCGCCCGAGACATCGATGACGCGCCGGGTTGCTTCGAAGGGGCAGTCCGCCAGTTCGCGCCGCGCATGGCGGATGCCGCCCGAAATGGAGGTCCAGGACAGGGAAACGCGCGGCGAGTCGGCCAGCCGCTGCGCCCAGAGCTGCGCGTCCTGCGCGTTCGCGATGCGCTGCCACGGCAGGGTGGTGCGCTGATACTCGATGCCCGCCCATTCGACATAGGCGATGGCGATGGCGCCCACCATGCCGCCGCGGATCGCTTCCAGCACGACGGGATCGGTCACGGCGCTGCGATAGCCTTCGCGCTGGAGGCGTGCCTCGTCCTCGTCAATGGAACGCGAGACATCCACGGCCAGCACAAGCGCGACGTCCACCGGATCGGCGGCTCGTGACCGTCTGGGACCCGCCGCCGCCAGGCCGGCAGCGGCAATCAAGGAACGGCGATGCATGAAACGGCCTCCATCGCCCGGCATGCGAGGAAGCAAACCAGAAGCGCGCCGCCCGAGGCAATCACGATCCAGCCAGCGCCGCCATGCAGGTCAGGCGCAGGGCGGCAGCTCGAACAGACCGCGTGCCGGGGCCGCCAGCGGCAGCGGCGCATCATCGGGCAGCGGCACGTCATGCGCGTTCAGCGTCATGGCCACCATCGAGTAGTAGCCGATCAGCGCCGTGAGCTCGACCGCGCCCTTCACGCCGAAGCGCGCGGTGGCGCGCGCGTGCAGGTCGTCGGGGACATTGCCCTCCTGCAGCAGCAGGCGTGCGTACTCATAGACCAGCGCGTCGTCGGGTTGCGTGAAGGGCGGCGGCTGGCCGTCCCTGATCGCCTCGATCACGGCGGGTTCCACGCCGTTCTCGGCGGCGACGCGGGCGTGCACGTACCATTCCACCTGCGCCGACCAGCGCCGCCCGGTGACGATGATGGCGAGTTCCGACAACCGCTTGCCGAGGCTGGTGCCGAAACGGAGCGATTCCCCCAATGCCGACCAGTGCCGCGCGAGATCGGCATTGTGGATGGCCGCGCGCAGCGGCCCGACGACCTTGCCGCGCGGACCCGAGACGACCTTGTCCCAGACCGCCTGCTGCGCCTGGTCCAGTTCGTCGCGCGACGATGGCAGGGGGATGCGGGGCAAGGGCGTCAGCCTTCCGTCACGGGATTGGCGCGCACCGACGGCCGCTGCGCGAATTCCTGCTGCCAGGCCGCAAGCTTCGGGTGGCGCGGGCGCCAGCCAAGGTCCGGGAAGCGGAAATCGAGATAGTCACCGACGATGGCGATGGTGATCTGCGCGATGCCGACGGGTGCCTGCGCAATCGCCTCGATCTCCGCCTCCAGCGCAGCGAGCGCGGAGCTTGCCTTCAGCGCATAGGCGTCCAGCAGCGCGGGCAGCGGATGCGGCTTGCCGCGTTCGGCCATCCACAGCAGCAATTGCTCCAGCAGGCCGTTCGCCAGCGCGTGGCGCCGCAACTCCTGCCACCGCGCCGGGCCGGGCCTGGGGATCAGCTTCCCGCCGCCCGCCAGATCATCCAGGTATTCGATGATGACGTGGCTGTCGAACAGAACGGTCCCGTCCTCCAGCACCAGCGTCGGGATCCTGTTGATCGGATTCTCCGCCAGCAATTCCCGGTTCACGATCGCCGCGCCGACCACGGTGCGCACCGTTCTGATGCGTTCGGAAAAGCCCAGCTCATGCGCCGCGATCATGACCTTGCGCACGAAAGGCGAGCGGGGGGACCAGTGCAGCTTCATCATCGGTGCAATCCTGCCGCTTCGGCCGCGGCCTTCGCCAGCGCGACCATGAGATCGAGGGTGGGTGTTTCGACGCCCGCCAGCCGCGCCAGCCGCAGCGGCGCGAGCAACTGCGCCTCCACCTCCATCGGCCTGGCCAATTCAAGGTCCTGCAGGATGGAGGGCTTGTGCTTGAATTTCGCAAGCTGCCCGATCCGCGTCACCGGATCGAGCTTCACCTCGATCCCGAGCGCGCGCGCGACCGCCAGTGCCTCTTGCAGAATCCGCAACGCCGCCGCGCGGATCACGGGGTCGGCATAAGTGTCAGAAATATCCTTGCGCGACAGCACGCAGACCGGCGCATTCGCCAGCCCGCCCGCGAGCTTCGCCCAGACCTCCTGGCGGATGCTGCGCGTGACCTCGGCCTCCATCCCGCCGCGACGGATGTGTTCGCAGACACGCCCCGCGCGCGGGCTGGCGCTGCCGTCGGGCTCGCCCAGGATCAGCTTGTTGAAGGCGTTCACCGCCTGCACCACGCCGGGCTCGATCACCGTCGTCGCGGAGTGCACCACGCCGCCCACCGTGCGCGCGACGCCCACCGCGCTGCGAATCGCCTCGCCCGGATCAAGCTCCGCCAGCCGCGTGCCGTCGAGGGGGCCGCCGTGATGGTCGAAGTACCACCAGGGAATTCCGTTCATCACGAAGGCCACGAAGGTCTCCGGCCCCAGCAACGGCCGGATGCTCTCCGCGATCACCGGCTGCGCCTGCGCCTTCACCGTCACCAGCACCGCATCCTGCGGCCCGAGTTCCGCGGCATCGCCGCTCGCGCGCACGCGCACATGATGCTCGCCATCCAGCGCCCGCGTCGTCAGTCCACGCGCGCGGATCGCGTCCAGAGTCGCGCCGCGCACCACGACGGAGACGTCCGCACCCCCCTTCGCCAGCCGCGTCGCGAGATGCCCGCCGACCGCGCCGGCACCGAACACACAGACCTTCATGCGTCGAGGAACTCCACTCAGTGCAGCACGACGCCGCTGTCCACCACGAGCGTCTGCCCGGTGATGGCGGCGGCGCCGTCGGAAAGAAGAAACACCACGGATCCCACGATATCGTCCGGCTCCTGGTCCCGCGGCAGGCAGCGCGAGGCCTGCGCCGCGGCCTTGCGCGCCTCCAGGTCGTTGCGCCCGGAATGGACGATCCCGTCGCTCACCGTGAAGCCCGGCGCGACCGAGTTCACCCGCACGCCATCCCTGCCGAGTTCCTTCGCGATGGTGCGCGTGTAGGTGACGACCGCGCCCTTGCTCGCCGCGTAATGCGCCAGCCCCGGGCTGCCCTTGAACGCGACGGCCGAGGAGATGTTGACGATCGCGCCCTTCGTCTTCCGCAACGCCGGCGCCGCGGCGACGCAACAGAGATGCACGCCGAGCGTGTTCACCGCCATGACGCGCATCCATTCCGCGGCGCCGACCTGCTCGAAGCCGCGATGCAGGATGCCGCTGTAGAGGCCGGCATTGTTCACGATGCCGTCCAGCCTGCCGAAGCGCGCGACCGTGGCCTGCACCGCCGCCCCCACCGCGGCTTCGTCCGTCACGTCCATCGCGACCGCCAGCGCGCGATCGTCGGGCAGCGCACCCAGGTCGGGCGCCTTCAGGTCGCCCAGAACCACCGACGCGCCCGCCGCCGCCACGGCCTCCGCGATCGCGCGGCCGATGCCCTGGCCGGCACCCGTCGTGATCACGACCTTCCCATCGAGAGCCAGACTCACCCGCATCCTCCTGCACCGCTTGCTGTCATGCTAACCGCCGCTACTCTCCGCACCAAGACGACAAGACCGAGAGGAAACCCGATGATGCGGATGCTGGGCGCGCTGTTCGCGGCGCTGACGATGGCGCTGCTTTCCCAACCTGCCAGGGCCGCCTGGCCCGAACGCCCGGTCACGATCATCCTGCCCTTCGCTGCCGGCGGCGGCACGGATGGCGTGACGCGCATCATCGCCGAGCCGCTCGCCCGCGCCATCGGCCAGCCCGTCGTCATCGACAACCGCGGCGGCGCGAACGGCACCATCGGCAGCCAGGCCGCGGCGCGCGCGCGGCCGGATGGCCACACGCTGTTCTTCACCACGATCACGACGCAGGCGATCAACCCCGCGCTCTACGCCAACCTGCCCTATGATCCCCTGCGCGATTTTTCCCCGATTGGCCGCATCGGCGTGTTTCCGCTGATGCTTGCCGTGCATCCTTCCGTGCCCGCGCAGAGCATCGGCGAGTTCATCGCGCTCGTCCGGTCCCGCCCCGGCCAGCTTACCTTCGGCCATTGGTCCGCCGTGTACCTGGCGGCCGGCAAGACCTTCCTGCGCCAGATCGGCACGGAGGTGCTGGACGTGCCCTATCGCTCCTCCGCCGCCACCATGACGGATCTGGTTGCCGGCCGCGTGTCCTTCGCCATCGTGGACCTGACCATCGGCCTGCCGCTCGCGCGGGGGAACGAAGTGCGGCCGCTCGCCGTCACGGGCTCCACGCGCAGCGCCATGCTGCCCAACCTGCCGACGCTCCAGGAAGCGGGTCTTGCCGGCTACGACATCAGTTCCTGGATGGCGGCCTACATGCCTGCCGGCAGCCCGCCCGAGGCCATCGCCGCCGCCTCGGCCGCGCTGCGCCAGGTGCTCGGCACGCCGGCCGTGGTCAGCCGCCTGGCGGAGATCGG
>JAYRQX010000332.1:0-2011 GCA_041910415.1 Acetobacteraceae bacterium
ATCGCGACGCGCGACGCACCGGATGGGCTGATGGTGCCGCCCGAAGCGGCCTGCGGCGTGGCGCTGGTCTTCGCGTGACGACGGCCAAGGCCGTCGGCAGGTCGCTCCGGACCTATTACGCGCCGGGCCGCGCGGCCGTGCTGGACGCGTTCTATGCGCGTTTTCTGGACGCGGGCGACCTCGCCTTCGACATCGGCGCGCATGTCGGCGACCGCGCCGCCTGCTTCCGGCGCCTCGGCGCGCGCGTGGTCGCGGTGGAGCCGCAGCCGAGTCTGCTGCGCGCGCTCCGCCTGCTGTTCCGCGGCGATGCCGGAATCACCTTCGTTCCGGCCCTGCTCGGCGCGGAAGCGGGTGATGCCGAACTGCGGCTGAACAGCGCGAACCCCACCGTCGCGACCGCCAGCGCGGATTTCATCGCCGCCGCGGCGGGTGCCGCGGGATGGGAAGGGCAGGACTGGGACGCGACGCTGCCCCGCCCCGTCACCACCTTCGACGCGCTGATCGCCGCCCATGGCGAACCGGCCTTCGCCAAGATCGACGTCGAAGGGTTCGAACACGCCGTCCTCGCCGGCCTGTCGCGTCCGGTGCGCGCACTCTCCTTCGAGTTCACGACCATCCAGCGCGGCGTGGCGCTGGATTGCCTCGCGCGGCTCTCCGCGCTCGGCTACCGCGCCTTCAACGCCTGCCTCGGCGAGAGCATGGCCTTCGCGCAGGACGGGCCGGTGGAAGCCGGCCCTCTCGGCGCATGGCTCGCCGCCCTGCCGCACGAGGCCAACAGCGGCGATGTCTATGCGAGCCTGGAGCCGCAAAGGCTGATGGCATGATGGGTCTCGTCGCCGCCTTCCTCGCGCTGTTCGCCGCGCCCGCCGCGGCGCAGCTTCCCGACGCCTGGTGGCAGCGCGCCTGGGTGGTGGAGGAAATCCGCTGCCCGCGCTGCGACGCGACCGCGGTGCGGGAGATGCGCGGGGCCGTCGGCCAGGCCATCACGCTGCTGCCGGACCGTTTCGACAACCCGCTCTACGAGAGCTGCGACGGGCGGCCGAATTACGATCAGCTCGCCCGCCGCCCGCGTGCCGAGGCCGAGCAGGCCTTCCAGCGCCTGTGGTCCCTGCCGCGCCTCGCCTCGCCCATGCCCGTCGCCGGCATGGTGCGCTGCCCGCTCGCGCGGGGGGGCCTCAACAACCTCGGCTACTTCGTGTTCGACAATGCCGGCCGGGGCTATTACCGCTGGGAAGGCGGCGCCGTCGCGGTGCTGCGCTGAACCGGACCCAGGACCCGTGACCCATCCCTATGCGGCGCTTCCGCCGCAGCAGTACTGGAGGCAGGGCGTCGCCGAGGCCGCGGACCCGACCGACCTCGTGCTGGACCCGTCCTTCGCCATCCGGCGCAGCGACCGCGTGGCGAGCGCCGGGAGCTGCTTCGCGCAGCACATCTCGCGCGCGCTCACGGAATCCGGCTTCCGCTTCCTGGTCACCGAGGAGCACGCGCCCGCGCCGGGGGTGACGGACGAGAATTACGGCGTCTTCTCCGCGCGCTCGGGCAATGTCTACACGATGCGGCAGATGCTGCAGCTCTTCGAGCGCGCCTACGGCCTGTTCCGCCCGCGCGATACCGCCTGGCGCGGCCACCGCGGCGAATGGCTGGACCCCTTCCGCCCGCGCATCCAGCGCGCCGGCTTCCCCGACGAGGCCACGCTGGAGGCCGACCGCGCGCGCCACCTGGCCGCCGTGCGGCGCATGGTCGAGACGGCGGATGTGCTGCTCTTCACGCTGGGGCTGACGGAATACTGGCGCGCCGCCGATGGCGCGGCCTTCCCGCTGCCGCCCGCCGTCGTCTCCCCCGGCGCCCACGGCCATGCATTCGCCAACGCCTCCTGCGCCGAGGTGGTGGCGGAGGGCGACGCGCTGATCGCCGGGCTGCGCGAGGTGAACCCGGCGCTGCGGATCGTCCTCACCGTCTCCCCCGTGCCGCTCATCGCCACCTATGAACGGCGGCATGTGCTGGTCTCGAC
>JAYRQX010000333.1:0-6272 GCA_041910415.1 Acetobacteraceae bacterium
CGACATCGCCGGCATCGCCGACGAGACCATCGTCTGCCGCTGCGAGGAGGTCACCGCCGGCACGCTCCGCGCGACGCGCGAGAGCGGCGCGGCCGGCCTTGCCGCGCTGAAGAAGGCGACGCGCGCGGGCATGGGACGCTGCCAGGGCCGCATGTGCGGCGCCGTCGTCGCCCAGCTCTGCGGCGCCACCGACGAAGCCGGCTTCGCCGCACCCCGCGCGCCCGTGAAGCCGGTCGCCACGGCTGCGCTGATGCTCGAACTGCCCGAATGGGGCGAGGCGCCGGTGGTCGAGCAACCCACACCGACCATCTGGCGCGGCCCTCCATCGCAACCCGCCCGGGACGAGGCCTGCGAGGTGCTGGTCATCGGCGGCGGCGTCGCCGGTCTCTCGACCGCGCTCCACCTGGCGCGCGAAGGCGTCGATGTGCTGGTCGCCGACCGCGGCGCCGCCGGCATGTCCGCCAGCACGGCCAATGCCGGCAGCCTGCATGTGCAGCTCCTCTCCTACGATTTCGGCGACAAGGCGATCGCGGGCGGTGGCCGCGCGGCGGACACGCTGCCGCTGGGGCCGCGGTCCATCGCACTCTGGCGCGAGATCGCGGCGGACGCCGGAGAGGGTTGCGGCATCCGTACCGAAGGCGGGCTGATGCTGGCGGAGACCGAAGCCGAGATGGCCTGGCTGCGCGGCAAGGTCGCGTTGGAAGCCGAACATGGCATCGAGAATCACCTGGTCGGCGCCAATGAGCTCCGGACCATCGCGCCCTATCTCGGCGACCACTTCATCGGCGCGGCCTTCTGCCCGGCCGAAGGCCAGATCGACCCGCTGCGCGCGACCTTCGCGGTCCGGCTGCTGGCCATGCGCGCCGGGGCAAGGCTGCGCGAGCACATCGCCGTTACCGCAATCGCGCGCGAGGGCGCCGGCTGGCGCGTGACAACGGAAAGCGGGACGATCCGCGCCGGCAGGATCGTCAATGCCGCCGGCCCCTGGGCGGGGCAGATCGGCGCGCTCGCCGGCCTCCGCGTGCCCGTCGGCGGCACCGTGCAGCAGGTGATCGCGACCGAGGCGGCAGCGCCCGTCATGCGCCATCTGGTAGCCCATGCCGGGCGCCATTTGTCGCTGAAGCAGGGCGATGGAGGACATCTGCTGGTGGGCGGCGGCTGGCCTGGCCATGCGGATGAGCGGGACGGCGCGACGCGCAACCTCCGGCGCTCGATCGAAGGCAATCTCTGGATCGCCGGCCGCGTGGTGCCGGCACTGGAAGGATTGCACGCCATCCGCGCCTGGACAGGGCTGAACGTGCATATCGACCGCGCGCCGATCCTGGGCGGGACGGCGCGCTGCCCGGGCTTCTTCCACACCGTGACGTCCAACGGCATGACGCTGGCGCCGATCGCCGGGCGCATGACGGCGGAGGCCGTGCTGGGACGCGAGGCGGTGCCGGCGCATTTCTCGCTCGACCGGTTCGGCTGACGCGCAGCGGGGTCGGCAGCTTTGGAGACCAGGATGATCCGATGGGCATGCGCCGCCGCATTGCTGTTCGCACTGGGCGCCGGGGATGTCGCGGCGCAGGCGGGCGATCCCCTGCGCGGCGAGGCCTTCGCGCGCACACGCTGCGGCGCCTGCCATGCCGTCGGTCCGGGCGGGGGCGGCGCGAACCCGCGCGCGCCCGCGTTCCGCGATCTGCACCGGCGCTATCCGGTGGACCAGCTGGCCGAATCGCTCGCCGAAGGGATCGTGACGGGCCATGAGGGCATGCCCGCCTTCGAATTGTCTCCCGCGCAGATCGACGACCTGATGGCCTGGCTGCGCGCGCTGGAACGCCGCTAGAGCGGAAGCCGTTCGCATTGGCTCACGGCTGTCGCTCCAGCCTCTTGTTGTTGCGAAAATCTTCACCCGATCAGGTGATTCCACTCGATCGGGATCTGCTCTACTCGCCGATCACCACACCGGCGGCGCGTAGCCGGGCGAGTTCCGCCTCTCCCAGCAGCGGCTCCAGAACCGCGTCGTTGTCCTGGCCGAGCCCGGGCGCCGGATTGCGCAGGATGCCCGGCGTCAGCGACAGCCGCACCACCTCCCCATGCATCGGCAGCCAGCCATCCGGCATCTCGGCGTCCGGCACCTCGATCAGCGCCTCGCGTTCCGCGACGTAGCGGTCGGTCTCGAGCTGCGCGGTGTTCATGATGGGGCCGATGGTCACGCCGTCGCGGTCGAACTGCGCGAGCGCCTCCTCCATCGTCAGCTTGGCGATGGCGTCGCGCACGATGCCGTCGATCTCGTCCAGGTGCCTGAGACGATCCGTGTTGGTGCGGAACTTCGGATCGTCGGCGAGCTCCGGCCGGCCGATGCTCTTCACGAGCTTCACATACATCGCCTGGGTGGAGCTCGAGAGCCCGACCCAGCCGCCATCCTTGGTCTGATAGGCGTTGCGCGGCGCGGTGTTGGTGCTCTTGCTGCCCGTGCGCTGCTTCACTTTCCGCGAGAGCCTGTAATTGGCCATCTGCGGTTCGAGCACGGAAAAGATCGGCTCGAAGAGCGAGACATCGAGGACCTGCCCCTGCCCGGTCGCGCGCGCATGCATCAGGGCGATCATGGTCACGGACGCGCCATAGAGGCCGGCATAGGCATCGGCCATGAACATCGGCGGCAGGACGGGCTCGCGGTCCTCGAAGCCGTTCAGGGCAGCGAAGCCGGAATAGCCCTCGACCAGCGTGCCGAAGCCGGGCTTGTGGCGGAATGGGCCTGTCTGCCCCCAGCCGGAAACCCGCGCGATGACGAGCCTGGGGTTCAGCGCCTGCAGCACATCGGGGCCGAGGCCCATCTCCTCCAGCACGCCGGGGCGGAAGCTCTCGACGAAGATGTCCGCCCCTTCGGCCAGCTTCTTCACCGCGGCGATGGCGTCCGGCTTGCGCAGGTCGAGGCAGACGCTGCGCTTGTTGCGGCAGATCGTCTTCCACGATGTCTCGACGCCCGCGATCTTCCAGGCGCGCAGCGAATCGCCCGCGGGCGGTTCCACCTTGATGACCTCGGCGCCATGGTCGGACAGCACCTTGGTCAGGACATTCCCGGCGACCAGGCGGGAGAGATCGACGACCCGCAGGCCGTCCAGCGCACCATGCGCGGAAGGATCGAATTCACGGCGACGAAGCGGCATGCGGTTTCAGTCCGGTCGGATGTTCCCGGTGCGGATCACCTGGGCGAAGGTCGCGCGGTCGCGCGCGATGCGGGCACCGAATTCGGCCGGCGTCATGGGCGCGGGATCAGCCCCCTGCCCGGCCATGCGCTCGCGGAAGGCCGGGCGCACGAGGATCTCGTTGACCGCCCGGTTCAGCCGCTCGGCGATCGGTGCCGGCGTGCCGGCGGGCGCAGCGATGCCGTAGAAGCCCACCGCCTCGTAGCCGGGCACGCCGGATTCCGCGACTGTCGGCACGTCGGGCACCGCGGGATGGCGTTGCGCGGTGGTAACCGCCAGCGCGCGCACGCGGCCTTCCCGCACATGCGGCAGCGCCAGCGGCAGCGTATCGCAGAGGATCTGCACGCGGCCCGCGATCGTATCCGTCATCGCCGGGCCGCCGCCGCGATAGGGCACGTGCTGGATGTCGATGTTCGCCATCTGCTTGAGCATCTCGCCGAACAGGTGCTGCGCGGTGCCGTTGCCGCCCGAGGCGTAGGAAAGTTGCCCAGGCTGGCGCCGCGCGAGTGCCAGCAACTCGGCAAAGCTGTTCGCCTGCACTTGCGGGTTCACGACGAAGATGGAGGGCACGGTCGCGACCATGGCGACGGGCCCCAGGTCGCGCGCCGGGTCAAAGTTCAGCCGCACCAGTTCGGGCGTGATGGTGAACGGGCCGCTGGAGGCGAGCAGGATCGTGTAGCCATCGGGGGTGGAGCGCGCGACGTGTTCCGAGCCGATCGCACCGCCGACGCCGGTACGGTTCTCGACGAAGACGGTCTGGCGGAGCAGCGGCGTCAGCTCCTCGGCCATGATGCGCGCCGTCAGGTCCGCGGCTCCACCGGGCGGAAACGGCGAGACGAGCCGCACCTGACGCGAAGGCCAGTCTGATTGTGCGAGCGCGGTGCGCGCCAGGATGGGCAGCGCGGCTGCCGCGAGCACGGTCCTGCGTCGAATCATGGCGCGTCCTCCCGGCCCCCCCCCGGGCGTCGCGCACGGTTGCGCCACGCCCTAGGATGGCGGGGAAGCTTGGCGGCCAGCGGCGCAGGGGTCAACGCCGCGCCGGTGCCATGGGGACTGCGCAATGGAGAACGAACGGAAACCCTGGGACGCTTTCCTGACGGAAGCCGACCGCGCGATCCTCGCCAAGGGCCGCTTTGCGCGGCGCATGGGATTCCCGCGCCGGCCCGCGGTGCTGGTGATCGACGCGCAACGCTACATGGTCGGCGAGGAAGGGCGGGATGGCGACTACCCGTCCTCGTGCGGCGCGGTCGGCCGTGCCGCCCTGGCCGAGGCGGCACGGGTGGTGCGTGCGGCGCAACAGGTCGGCGTCTTCTGCATCTTCACACGCTTCGCACTCGATCCCGGCGGGCGCGACATCGGCGTCTATGGCCGCAAGCGGGATCTGTTGCGGAGTCCGAACTGGTGCCTCGACGGCACGCCCGGCGCGGAACTGGCAGACGGCATGGCGCCGGCCGAGGGCGATGTGGTGCTGACGAAGGTCAAGCCCAGCGCCTTCCACGGCACGCCCTTGCTCGGCCTGCTGACCGATCGCGGCGTGGATGGCGTGATCGTGCTGGGGGGCGCGACCAGCAATTGCGTGCAGGCGACCGTCTTCGACGCCGCCTCTTACAATCTTCGGGCCGTCGTGCCGGAGGAGGCCGTGTTCGATCGATTCCCGATCAGCCATGCCGTCGCGCTGTTCGACATGGACCGTCAATTCGCGGATGTGGTTCCGGTCGATGCGGTGATCGGTGCCCTGGCCGCAGCACCCGCCACGCGCCACGCGCCCGCTTGACCGCCACGCCGTGCGCAAGAAAAACGGGCGGCCCCGGTGGGACCGCCCGTGCGAGGATCGTGGCTCGCCTGTTCAGGCGCCCATGGCGATCAGATCGCTTCCTTCAGCTCCTTGGCGGCGCGGAAGGCGATCTTCTTGCTCGCCTTGATCTTGATCTGCTCGCCGGTCGCGGGGTTGCGGCCCATGCGGGCGGGGCGCGCGCGGACCTGGAGGATGCCGAGGCCCGTGAGGCGGATCTTCTCGCCCTTCTTCAGGCGCTTCGTGACCACGGTCACGACTTCGCCGAGGATGGTCTCGACCTGCTTCTTCGGAACCTTGTGCGCCTCGGCGATGCCGGCGGCGATCTGCTTCAACGTGACCGTCGCGACCTTGGCGGCGGGCTTCTTGGCAGCAGCGGGTTTGGTGGCCATGCGATGATTCTCCCTGGGGGCAAACGCGTGCAGGAACGGAACATATCCGGCGCAGCGCGGCAACATCTCGTTCAACAAAACCGGGCGGATTCGCAGCCGCCGAAGCCAAGATCACGGAATTGCGTGGCTTTTTGGCGACAGGATTCCCCGGCGCCCGCGCATGGCAGGGCCCGAATCGGCCCGGAAAACCCCGCGAATCGGGCCTCCCTTCCGCGCGGCCCTCACGAATCGGCGGCGCGCGCGGCCATCAATTGCGCCAGCGCGACCGAGGCGAGGCGGGCGGCGACGCTGTCGGCCCGACTGGTCAGGATGATCGGCACGCGCGCGCCCACGACAATGCCCGCGCCATCCGCATTGGCGAGGTAGCGCAGCTGCTTGGCCAGCATGTTCCCGGCCTCGATGTTCGGCACCAGCAGGATGTCCGCGTCGCCCGCGACCGATGAGGCGATGCCCTTGGTGCGCGCTGCCGTGGTGCTCACCGCATTGTCGAAGGCGAGCGGGCCGTCCAGCGCCGCACCCGCGATCTGGCCGCGATCGGCCATCTTGCAGAGGGCCGCGGCATCGAGGGTGCTCGGGATCTTCGGCGTCACCGTCTCGACCGTGGAGAGGATCGCGACCTTCGGGCGCGCGATCCCGATGGCCTGCGCCAGCAGGACGGCGTTGCGCACGATATCGGCCTTCCCGCCGAGGTCGGGCGCGATGTTCAGCGCGGCATCCGTGATCAGCAGGGGCTTGTGGTAGGAGGGCACGTCCATGACGAAGACGTGGCTCATCCGCCCCGTCCCGCGCAGGCCGCGATCATGCGCGACGACGCAGGCCATCAGCTGGTCGGTGTGGAGCGACCCCTTCATCAGCGCCGCGGCGCGCCCTTCGCGGCAAAGGCCCACGGCCTCGGCA
>JAYRQX010000334.1:0-3665 GCA_041910415.1 Acetobacteraceae bacterium
AAGGCGCGCCGCGACGAACCGCTGGGCAGCATTCCCGGCATCGTGCCGCGCATCGCGCCGGGCTTCGTGGGCTGCGGCTTCCGCGACCGCTGCGCCCATGCGGGCCCGTCCTGCGCCGCGACCCTGCCGCGCCAGCAGGCCGGCCCGTCGCACGAGGTCCTCTGCACGCTGCCGCCCGGCTGGACCGACGGGGCGCGCGCCGCATGACCGACGCCGCGATCGAGGTCCGCGACCTCCGCCGCACCTTCCGCGTGCGCCAGGGATTCTTCGCGGCGCCCAGGCAGGTGGTGGCGGTGGATGGCGTTTCCTTCGCCGTACCCGCCGGCAGCGTGCTGGGCGTGGTGGGCGAATCCGGTTGTGGAAAATCCACGCTGGCAAAGCTGATCCTCGGCCTGCTGCCGCCATCCGCCGGCGAGGTGCTGGTGGACGGGCATCGCCTCGCGCAGATGGACCGCCGCGCCCGCGCGCGGCTGATCCAGCCGGTCTTCCAGGACCCCTTTTCCTCCTTGAACCCGCGCCGGCGGATCCGCGACATCGTCGCCATGCCGCTGGTCGCGCAGGGCGATGCGGATTCGAAAGAGAGGGCGCGGCGCGTCGGCGCCATGCTGGAACGCGTGGGGCTGTCGCAGGAACAGGGCGACCGCTTCCCCGCGCAGCTTTCCGGCGGCCAGCGCCAGCGCGTGGCGATCGCGCGCGCCCTGATCCTGCGCCCGCGCATCGTGGTCTGCGACGAGCCGACCTCCGCGCTCGACGTGTCCGTCCAGGCGCAGATCCTGAACCTGCTGGCGGAATTGCGACGCGATTTCGGGCTGACCTATCTTTTCATCAGCCACAACCTGGCCGTCGTGGAACACGTCGCGACCGAGGTCGCCGTGATGTACCTGGGCCGCATCGTGGAACGGAACGAGAGCGAGGCGCTGTTCCGCTCACCCGCGCATCCCTACACCCGCGCGCTGCTGGCGAGCGTGCTGACACCGGAACCGGGCCTCGGCGTGCCGGATGTCGGGCTGGGCGACGCGATGCCCGATCCCGCGAACATCCCGCCGGGCTGCCGCTTCCATCCGCGCTGCCCGCGCGCCTTCGACCGCTGCCCGGTGGAGGCGCCGCGGGACTGGCCGGTGGCAGGCGGCGGCTTCGCCGAATGCCACCTGCTGGACCCCGCGACCGCGCGTTAGCTACTTCCACTTCGCCATGTAGAAGCGCGGCAGCTCGTCGCTGAAGGTCGGGAATTCGAGCTGCCGCGAGAAGGCGTAGGCATTCACATAGGTGAACAGCGGCAGCCAGTAGACCTGTTCGGTAACGCGGCGGATCGCGGCGTCATAGGCGCGGCGCCGCACGGCAGCGTCGCTGGCATTGCCGCCTTCCTCGACCAGTCGCTTCAGCTCCTCGTCGCGCGCATAATCGTCGTTCCCGAAGACGTAGTAGTTCGGGAAGATCGCGGAGACGTCGTTGATCGAATAGCTGCCCCAGCTTCCCATGTTCAGGGCGAGTTCGCCGCGCCAGGCGCGCTGGATCATGGCTGCCGTCTGCATGTGGTTGAGCCGTGCCCGGATGCCGACCGCCTGAAGATAGCTCTGCACCGATTCCGGCCATTGGCGCGGGTTGACGTAGCTCGTGAACTCGATGTCGAAGCCGTTCGGGAAGCCGGCTTCCGCCAGAAGCTGCCGCGCGCGCTGCGGATTGTAGTCGTACGGGACCGCGGCATCGCCGTTGCATCCGAACTGGCTGGGAAAGCAGGGCGCCGGCGGCACGCGCGACCCGCCGCGCACCAGGCGCTGCGCCATGGCCTGCCGGTCGATGGCATGCGCGGCGGCCTGACGCACCTTCAGGTTCGTCATCGGGTTGCCCGCGCCGCTGCGCCCCGCCGCATCCATCTGCAGGTAGCCGACGCGCATGGATTCCTGCTGCACCGCCCGCAACGTCGGCATGCGGTTGACGTTGTCGATCTGGTCCGGGTTCATGTTCCACAGCCAGTCGATGCGGCCCGAGAGCAGCTCCGTCAGCTGCGTCGCAGGATCGGGCACGAAGCGTGCGACGATGCGCCGGATGCCCGGCCGTCCTTTCGGCCCGCCCTGGTAGTAGCCGTCGAAGCGCTCGTACTCGACCGAGCTCGACACCTCGACCTTCGTGATCTTGTAGGGGCCGGCGCCCACCGGCGCGCGGGAAAAGCCGTCGGCGCCCACGCGTTCCCGATACGCCTTCGGCCAGATCGGCGTCACCAGCGCGAGATATTCCAGCGCCGCCGGCGTCGGCCGCTTCAGGCGAAGACGCACGGAAAAATCGCCGGTCTTCTCCGCCCGATCGATCCAGGCGTAGTTGCTCGGCGTCGCGACGCGCGTTTCCGGATTGCTGACGGTGTTCAGCGTGTAGACGACATCATCCGCGGAAAAATCGCTGTTGTCGTGGAACTTCACGCCGCGCCGAAGCTCGAAATCGATGACCAGCGGATCGGTCCAGGTCCAGGAGGTCGCAAGCGCCGGGACGATGTTGAAGGTCGCGGGATCGCGGTGCGTCAGCCCGTCCAGCGCCTGGTGGCCGATGATCAGCCCGGTGCGCTGGCTGTTGAAATAGGGGTCGATGTTCGGCACCGCGTCCTGGAAGACGATGCGCAGCGTGTCCGCGCTGCGCTGCGCCCGGGCGTCGCGCGCGCGCCCGATCGCGAAGGCGGAACCGCTGGCAAGGCTGGCGCCCGCAAGACCGCGACGAGTGAGCATGTTTCCCGCTCCATGTCCTTGTTCGTGGCCCAAGCCTAGGCTCGCCCGCCGAAGTGCCGCAAGACGCGCCCCATACCGGCCCCCAGGCGCCGGGCGCCGCTTCCCGCCGCCGGCATCATACCTGCGGCACGAGGCTTTGACTCGTGCCGAGGCCGCGAATGCGGCCCGCCGGTGGTCCGGCGAGCCAAGCAAACCGGAGGTTTGCGCCCGGCGCATGAGGGTCAGCAAATCGGCATCAGATCGCCAGGCGGGCGACCTCCGCGTGCAGCCTGGCGGCGATGGCCTCGGCCCGGGCGCGCTCCTCCCCGCCTGGCGGGATCAGCCCGTCCGCGCAGAGCGCCGGGCCGAAGACGATGCGCACGGGATGGCGGCGCGGCAGGCGGCGGTTGCGCGGCATGGCCTCGAAGGCGCCGGCGATACGGGCGGGCACCACCTGCACCGCGCCCAGCCCGTCCAGCACGCGCCCGATGCCCGGCAGGAAGCGCTGCAATTGTCCGTCCGCCGAGCGCCAGGATTCCGGAAACCAGGCGAGCCCGTCGCCGCGTTCCAGCACGGCGCGCGCCATCGTGACGGTCGCGGCCGGCATGCGCTCATCGACCGGGAAGATCTGCATGGCGCGCGCAAGGCGGCGCTTCGGCGGCGAGGTGAACAGCCTCTCCGCGACGCCGCTCCACCAGATGCGCCGCGCGACGTGCGGCGGCAGCGCGGCGAAGAGCAGTGCGGGGTCGAGGTCGCTGACATGGTTGGCGACAATGACGAAGGGCCCTTCGCGCGGGATGTGATCGGTGCCATCCGCGCGCAGGCTGAACATCGCGCGGGCGAGACCACGTGCCGCGCGGCGCACCCCCCCGCGCAGCAGCGCGGCGGCGGTGCCCGTTGGTGCTGTCCACACGGCCGGGTCCCAGGCAGCCACCGGCGCGGCCGGCGCGCTGCCTTCGCCGGCGGCGCGCT
>JAYRQX010000335.1:0-8128 GCA_041910415.1 Acetobacteraceae bacterium
GACTGATGCCTGCGGCCCGCAGGGCCGAGGCGCCGAACGGCGCCCGCCGGTGGTCCGGCGAGCCAAGCAAACCGGAGGTTTGCGCCCGGCGTATGAGGGTCAGCAAAGATGAATACCAACGGTCGAAGCATTCGACCGTTGGTATGAGATGCAGATCGGTCACGATCTGCAAGATCTTGGTATGGCAGGAAGCAGGACAGTCCCGGCTTGGGATGGTCTCATGGAGCGGTGCGGATCGTCATCCCCGGATGAGCGGGCAGGCGCTTTCCGCCACGGGTCTGAAGGCCTGGTCGCCTGGGATCTCGCTGCGGATGCGCAGGCAGTCCCAGGTCTCCCGCACCTCGCTCGCCGGCTTCACCTCTGCCAGGAAGGTCGGGCGGATCAGGCGGCCGTCTGCACGCACCTGGCCCGTAGGCGTCACCACGTCCTCGACCCGCATCGCGCGCAGCGCGGCCAGCACCGCGTTCGTCTCCTTGGTGCCGGCGGCGCGGATCGCCTTCAGGTAGGAGGTGACGGCGCTGTAGTTCACCGCGTGTGTCTCGGCGGGCGGCTTGCCGTTGCGGGCCCAGAAGCGCCGTCCGAAAGCACGCGTCGCGTCATTCCGATCCCAATAGAAGATCGAGTTGTGCACGATGCCCTGCATCACGTCGATCCCGATCGCCGGGATGTTGTAGAGCTGCAGCGGGAAGGCGACCGCCTGCTGGCGCCGCCAGATGCCGAACTCGCCACCCTGCTTGATGATCCGTTCGAGGTCATCGCCAGCGCTCGCGATGCCGATCATCTTCGCGCGCGAGGCCTGTGCCTGCAGGACGAAGGACGACATGTCGGTGGTGTTCGCGGGGTGCCGTACGCTCCCCACGACCCGGCCGCGATTCTCCTCGATCTTGCGGCGCGCATCGGCTTCGAGCGCATGCCCGAACGCATAGTCGGCCGTGATGAAGAACCAGGTGTCGCCACCGCCCCGCGTGAGTTCGGCGGCGACCGCCGCGCTCTGCATGTAGGTGTCGTAGCCCCAGTGGAAGGTGTTGCGGTTGCAGAAGCGCCCGGTGATGTCGGAGCTGGCGGCGCCCGTGACAATGGCGATCCTGCCCTTCTCGTGGACGATGTTCGCGACCGCAATCGCGGCGGCCGAACTGCCGAGATCGAGGATCAGGTCCACCCCGTCGCGGTCGAGCCAGCTGCGCGCGACGTTCGACGCGACATCCGGCCGGTTCTGGTGGTCGGCGAAGATCAGCTGCACGGGCATGCCGGCGGCGCTGTTGCCGAAATCCTCGATCGCCATGCGGGCGCCGTCCACCGAGCCCTGGCCGAGCACGGCCGAGAGCGCGCCCGACATGTCGGTCAGCACGCCGATCTTGATGGGGGCCGCCTGCGACCAGGCACGCCCCCCGGCGGCAAGCGACAGAGCGGCGGCAGCGCCGCCGAGGCCACGTCGAGTGATCATTCCCTACCTCCCATGGTGTTGTTGCTGTGCTCTTGGATGTCGAAGCCGAGCCGGCCCGCGTAGATCGCGTCGATCTCCTCGGCATGATTCCGATAGACGGCGAACCGCCGGACCTTCAGCGTCGCGGTCAGCTCGCCCTCGCCGTGGGACAGCTTGCGCGGCAGCAAATAGGCGCGACGCACCCGGTAGACGCGCGCCGAACGCGCATTGATGCGGGCGATCTCGGCGGCGACGCGGCGTTCGGTTTCGGGATCGGCGATGGCCTCGGCCAGTTCGCCCTCCGGCACGGCCAGCTGGATCAGCGCCGCCAGGTAGTTCCGTCCTTCGCCGAGGAGGATGCAATCCTCGATCAGCGGGCTCGCCTTCAGCATGGTCTCGACTTCGGTCGCCGCGACGTTCTTGCCGCCCGAGGTGATGATGATGTCCTTCTTGCGCCCGACGATGCGGAGCTGGCCGTCCGTGAAGGTGCCGACATCACCCGTGTGCAGCCAGCCGTCCCGCTTCGCCTGGGCCGTCGCTTCGGGGTTCCGGTAGTAGCCGACGAAGACGCTGTCCCCGCGGAGCAGGATCTCGCCGTCCTCGGCAAGGCGCAGCTCGACCGCGCCGACCAGCTCGCCGACCGTCCCGGGGATCACGGCGGATTGCTGCAACGTCGTCAGGCCGCAATTCTCGGTCAGGCCAAAAAGCTCGCGCAGCGGAAAGCCGACGGCGCGGAAGAAGCCCAGCACGTCAGGCACAAGCGAAGCGGCGCCGCTCGTCGCGATCCTGAGGCGCTCCATGCCGAGGAGCGCGCGCGCCGGTCGCCAGACCGCCGCTTCGCACGCGGCGGCGCGCTGCCGCTGCGCCTCGCTCCATTGGGCTTCGGGCAGGAAGGCAATCGTCCGCCCGAAGGCGAGTGCATCGCGCCCCGCCGCGTCGCCGAAGCGCCCGCCGGCCTCGAATTCCGGCAGCAGCGCGGCCTGCAGCTTTTCCCAGATGCGCGGCACGCCAGAGAAATAGGTCGGCCGGATGTCGCGCAGATCCTCGAGGAGCGCCGGGATGCCGCTGCCGAAACTGACACAGGATCCGCCGTAGAGCGGGGCGAAGACGCTCATGTCCTGCTCGGCCACATGGCAGAGCGGCAGGTAGGAGAGGATCTCGCTGTCGTTGTCGAAGAACAGGGGCTCGACCAGACCGAAGGCAGAGGCGCGGATGTTGCGGTAGCTGAGTTGCGCCCCTTTCGGACTTCCCGTGGAGCCCGAGGTGAAGATCATCAGCGTGAGCGCATCCAGGTCCTGCGCCTCGATCGCCGCCTCCAGCACGCCGGGGTGCGATGCGCGCCACGCCCTGCCACGGGTTCGGAGGGTGGCGTAGTCGGTCACCAGGTCGGCGACGGGCATCGGATCCAGCGCCACCACCGTAAGGGCCTGGCCTTGCTCGGGCAGCTTGGCGAACTGAGCCGCATTCTCGACCACGACGAGCGAGACGCCCGCATGCCCGAGCATGGAGGCGACCTCCTCGGCCGAGCTGGTCGGGTAGAGGCCAACGGTTACCGCGCCGACGATCGCCGCGCCCATCTGGGCCAGCACCCATTCGACGCGGTTCTCTGCCAGGATCGCGATATGCGCGCCCGGGCCGAGCCCCAGGGCCGAGAAGGCGCCGGCGATGTCGCAGGCCTCGTCCAGATAGTCATGCCAGGTGATGCTTCGCCAACCTCCCGTCCTTCGGTCCCGCTGGCGCAGCGCCACCGCAGCAGGGCGCGTGCGCGCGTGCCGCAGCAGCATCTGCGGCAGGGTGGCCTCCGGCAGGGGATTCGGGCGTGCCATCACCTGCCGACGAAGCGGGGCTTCTGCTTGTCGCGGAACGCCGTCACCGCGATGCGATGGTCCTCGGACCGGCTGGACAAGACTTCGAGCGTCGTGCCGGTATCCATCATGGAATGGGCGAGCTGCTTGAGCGCCACGTTCACCGCGACCTTCGTGCCGCGGATCGCGCCGATCGCACCCTGGGCGAGCGAGGTTGCAAACGCCTCGACCGCGGCATCGAGTTCCTCCGCTGGCACCATGCGGTTCGCCAGACCCATGGCGACCGCATCGGCCGCCGTCACCGGCTTGCCGGTGAACAGATATTCCTTGGCCCGCGCGAAGCCGATCAACTGCGGCCAGATCACGGCGCCGCCATCACCCGCCGCCAGGGCGACACGCACATGCGGATCGGCGATCTGGGCGTTGTCAGCCATGAAGATGATGTCGCAGAAGAGCGCGAGCGTGGCGCCCAATCCCATCGCGGAGCCGTTCACCTTGGCGATGACCGGCTTTTCCAGATCCAGCAGCGAATAGACGATCTGCTTGCCCTCATAGGCGACGCGCTCGAACTCGGCAGGGTCGGCGAGGCAGCTCTCAAGGAAGCCGATGTCGCCGCCCGCGCTGAAGTTTTTGCCAGTGCCGGTCAGGATGACGACGTCGCTATCGCGATCGACCGCGGCGGCGCGGAAGACCTGGAACAGGTCGTGGTGAAGCTCGCGATTCACCGCGTTCAGCTTCTCCGGCCGGTTCAGCGCGATTTCCAGGATGCGGCCACGGCGGCTGATCTTCAGCGCCTTGTAGTCGGTCGGGTCCATCAGTTCATTCCCTTCAGAAGCTCGCGCGCGATGATGAGCTTGCGGATTTCCTGGGTGCCCGCCGCGATCTCCATGACCTTGGCCGTGCGGTAGAGGCGGTTGACCTCGGTGTCCCGCATGTAGCCGTAGCCGCCGTGGATCTGGACGGCCTCGTCCATGACGAAGGAACCGGCGCGGGCGCATTCATGGAGCGCCGCGGCGGAGAGCTTGTGGATGTCGCCGCGACCGACCTCGGCGTGGGGAATATGCTCGCATTCACGCAGCACGCGATGGAGGAATGTGCGTGCCGTCTCGATCGCCATGTACATTTCCGCCAGCTTCGACTGCACCATCTGGAAGCTGGCGACCGGCTTGCCGAACTGCTTGCGCAGTCCCGCATGAGCCAGCGCCAGGTCGAAGGCACGCTGGGCCGGGCCGATGCAAAGGGGCGCCGACATGGCGCGCTCGATGTCGAGGCCGCTCATCATCACCACGTGGCCGGCGCCCTCGACGCCGAGCAGGTTTTCCGCCGGGACGCGGCAATCCTCGAACACGAGTTCGCCGAGCGGGCTGCCGCGGAAGCCCATCTTGTCGAGCTTGGACGCCACCGCGAAGCCGGGGAAGCGGCTCTCGACCAGGAAGGCGGAGATGCCGCGGCTGCCGGGCTCGGCGCTCGTCTTGGCGTAGACGATCAGCACGTCCGCCACCGGCCCGTTGGTGATGTAGATCTTGCGGCCGTTGAGGACGTAGTGGTCGCCATCGCGCCGCGCCCGCGTGCGCATCGAGCCCAGCGCATCCGATCCCGCCTCGGGCTCGGTCATGGCCAGCGCGCCGATCATCTCGCCGCAGCACATCGGCCCGACATAGCGTTCCCGCTGCGCCCGGGTGCCGTTCCGAAAAATGCTGTTGAGGCAGAGGTTGTCGTGCGAGAGCCAACTGAAGGCGAGCGCGGGATTCGCCATCGCCATCGCCTCGCAGATCATGCCGGCGGTGAGGTAGTCGAGCCCCTGCCCACCCCATTCGGGCGCGACCGTCAGCCCGAGGAAGCCCATGCGTGCGAGGTCATGGTAGGCATCGCGCGGGAACCAGTCCTCGTCGTCCATGCGCGCCTGCAGCGGGTGCAGCGTCTCCATGAACCAGGCGGCCGCGTACTCCACCAGCGCTGCACGGCCTGCGTCGTCGAGCGTGTTCGCGTCAGCCGGCAATGATCTGCCCCCCGTCGACCTGGAGGACCTTGCCCGTGATGTAGCTGGCATCCGGCGAGGCCAGAAAGGCGACGGCCTTCGCGATCTCCTCGGGCTTGCCCATGCGGCGCAACGCCGCCGCGCCGACCACGCGCTGGGCGACGTCCTCGCCCCATTGGCGCACGGCCTCGGCGCCCATGTCGGTCTCGGTGAGGCCCACCGCGACGGCGTTGACGCGGATGCCGGCGCGGCCTTCCTCGCGGGCCGTGACGCGCACCAGGGCTTCGAGCCCGGCCTTGGCGGCCGCGGCGGCGCCGGCACGGGCCTGGCAGGCCTGGGCGGCGATCGAGGAAATGGCGACGACGCAGCCGGATCGGCGCTCATGCATGCGCCGGAGCGTCGGGGACAGGACGTTGAAGAAGCCGCCGAGGTCGGCGCCGATGAAGCTGCTCCATTCGGCCGCGGTGAGGTCGCGCACGGTCTTCCACGGGGCGGAGGCGCCGGCGCAATGCACGAGCAGGTCGAGCCCGCCGAAATGGTCCCAGGCCTGGGCCACCGCGGCTTCGGTCCGGGCGGCGTCGGCGAGGTCGGCGCGAAGCGCGAGGCAGGGCGCGCCGGCGGCCTCCAGCGCGGCGGAGACGCCGTCGGCAGCGGCCATGTCCTGGCGATAGACGAAGGCGATGGCATAGCCGCGGGCGGCGAGCTCCAGGCAGACCGCGCGGCCGATGCCGCGGCTGCCGCCGGTGACCAGGGCGACGGGGCGCCTGTCAGCCATGCCGCGCGGCCCCGCGCAGCGGCTTGGCCTGGTGGCCCGCATGGATCCGCATCCTGCCCATCCCACTCTCCTGCCATTGCCAAGGCCGGCTTAGATCATTCATACTTCCGAGTATCATGATGGTCAACCGGCTTGCCGCACCCCCGCCCCGGGGGCATTCATCCGGCAGCATGACGACGACGGCGCGACAGTGACGAAGCTGGGCTCACAGCCGGATGCGAGCCTCTATCTCCGCACCGGAGGCCGGTCCGAGCAGGAGGCGCAGGATCTGCGCGCCACCATCATCGAGGCGGCGGCGCTCGCCTTCTCGCAGCGCGGCTTCGCGGCGACCAAGATCGACGACGTCGCCGAGATCATGGGTGCGACCAAGGGGCTGATCTACTACCATTTCAAGAGCAAGAGCGACCTGTTCCTGGCGGTCCACCACGACGCGCTGGCCGACGACCTCGCGGAGATCGCCGCCATCGCAGCGCGCGATCAAGCGGCGGACCGCAAGCTCTTCGACATGCTCTACGCCCACACGATGTTCGTCATCGAGCGCAACCCGACCCACCGGGTCGTCGTGCAAGGCATCGAGTTGCACATCGCCGGCGCGACCACCCCGCCCCAGCGGCGGATGGTCGAGACGATCATCGCGCTCCGCGACCGCTACCAGGCGCTGTTCCTGCAGGTGATCGAGGACGGGATCGCCGACGGCACCTTCCGGGCCGAGGATCCGCGGCTTGCCGTGAAGGCGGTGCTGGGGGCGGTGAACTGGATGTGCATGTGGTTCAAGCCTGACCCCTCGCAGACCGCGGAGATGCAGCGCGATCTCGCGAGGAAGATGGTGAGCGTCGCCATCGGCGGGATCCATCGGGTGGGTTGAAACCGAACCCGCGGGCAGACGACCACGCGCCAGTCCGGTCTGGCCGTCCGCGACGTCCGGAGCGTGTCCTTCCGCGCGATCAGCCCATTGCGGAATGGTGAAGACATCCACGCAGCGAAGTTCCGCCACGCGCCCTCCGGCACCGGCGTGGCGGATCGCGCTGGCCGCTCGACCGAGCCGCGCGGCTCCTGCCGTGGCGGCACATCCTCCACGACGCGGGCCGGAACCACTGCCGGAGCCGCATCGGCTTTTGCCGAACAGCGATCCCGGCGCATGGCGTGGGTGCGACCCGGATGCGGCACCCGCTCCATTCTGCTGTCGAACGGGTGCCGCAGGCGCTAAAGGCAGCGGAACAGACCGCTGAATGCCTCGATCTGCATGCCGGGCGACTGGTAGCACGCAACAATGCCGAACCCCGCTATCGTCAGCGCCACGACGACCGCCGCTGTCCCGATACGCTGAAGGCCTCGGCGTCTACCGGTCATGCAACCCCCACATCGGCAGCAGCCAGTCGACCGACCGGCCGCTCGCGCACCGGCAGGTTCAGCAGCGTCGCCATGACGCTTAGCCCGATCGCCGCATACCAGACGAGATCGTAGGAGCCCAGGCGATCATAGGCCGCGCCACCGAGCCATCCACCAAGGAAGGAGCCGACCTGGTGGAACAGGAAGACGATGCCGCCCAGCATGGACAGGTTGCGCACACCGAAGATGGTCGCGACCGTCCCGTTGGTCAGCGGCACCGTGCCGAGCCAGAGCAGGCCCATCCCTGCCCCGAACACCCAGGCCGCCCAGGGCGTCGGCGGCGCGGCCAGCAGGAAGGCGATCATCACCGCCCGCGCCGTGTAGAGCCCCGCGAGCAGGAGCGGCTTCGGCAGCCATGCGCCCCAGCGCCCGAAAAGCCAGGTGCCCAGCACATTGAACAGCCCGATCAGCGCCAGCACGGTCGTGCCCGTCTCCAGCCCCAGGCCACGGTCCATCAGGTAGGCGGGGAGATGCGTGCCGATGAACACCACCTGGAAGCCGCAGACGAAGAAGCCAAGGCTCAGCAGCCAGAAGCCGGGATGGGCGAAAGCTTCCGAAAGTGCCTCGCGCGCCGTCATCGCCGGTTCGGCGGAAGGCGCCGCGGTTCCGCGCGACAGCACCGGCACCATCAGGAGCATCAGCGCCGCGACGCCCGCCAGCGCAACAAGCGCCCCGGACCAGTCGAGCGCGCCGATCAGCCACAGCGCCGTCGGCAGCATGGCGAACTGCCCGAAGGACCCGACGGCGCCGGCGATGCC
>JAYRQX010000336.1:0-4233 GCA_041910415.1 Acetobacteraceae bacterium
GGCGCGCGTGCCGCATCGCCTCTATGGCGTGCGGCCGGCGGCCGAGGCCGCGAGCGTCGCCTGGTGGCGGGAGGAGGCGCTCCGCGCCATGGAGGCGGAACGCGCGGCCGGGCGGCTGCCGATCCTCTGCGGCGGGACGGGGCTTTTTTTTCATGCGCTCACCATGGGGCTGTCGGCCATCCCGGCGGTGCCGCAGGCGGCGCGGGACGAGGCGCGCGGGCTGTGCGCGGACCGTGGCGCCCCGGCGCTGCATGCGATGCTCGCCGCGGTGGATGCCGAGACGGCGGCGGGGCTCAGGCCTTCGGACAGCCAGCGCGTGACGCGGGCCTATGAGGTCTGGCTCGGGACGGGGCGCGGCCTGGTGTCCTGGCAGCGGGGCGAGGGGACCGGCCCCGCGCCCTGGCGCTTCGCGGCCATCCTGCTCGACCCGCCCCGGGACGGGCTGCGCCAGGCCATCGCCGCGCGGTGGCGGGCGATGCTGACCGAAGGGGCGCTCGAGGAGGTGCGGGGGCTGGTCGGGCAGGGGCTGGACCCCGCGCTGCCGGCCATGCGGGCGCATGGCGTGCCGGAACTCGCCGCGCATCTCGCCGGCCGGATGACGCTGGAGGCGGCGTCCGACCGCGCGATCCTCAACACCGGGCGCTACACCAAGCGCCAGGCGACCTGGTTCCGGCACCATATCCTGGCGCCCCCGGAGCGTACGCATATCATCCATGCGCGATACGCCGAGTCTACGCAATTTTCGGAAAGCGATCGCGAGCAATTATTCGCGTTTGTTGATCGGGTGTGTTGACGCGGTGCAGCAGACGGGTCTAAGGGACCACCCCCGCGGCGCCCCGCTGCGGCGCAACCCTTCTGAAAGAGACCCATGTCCGCCGTCACGACGCCGAAAAGCCCGTCCGAAGCCCTGACCCTGTCGGGCGCCGAGGTCGTTCTTCGCGCGCTCAAGGACCAGGGCGTCGAGGTCATCTTCGGCTATCCCGGCGGCGCGGTGCTGCCGATCTACGACGCGATCTTCCAGCAGAACGCCATCCGCCACATCCTGGTCCGCCACGAGCAGGCCGCGGTGCATGCGGCCGAGGGCTATGCGCGCTCGACCGGCAAGGTGGGCTGCGTGCTGGTGACCTCCGGCCCCGGCGCCACCAATGCCGTGACGGGCCTTGTCGATGCGCTGATGGACAGCATCCCGCTGGTCTGCCTGACCGGCCAGGTGCCGACCCACCTGATCGGGAACGACGCCTTCCAGGAAGCCGACACGACCGGCATCACCCGCCCCGCGACCAAGCACAATTACCTGGTCAAGAAGTCCGAGGACCTCGCCCGCGTCGTGCACGAGGCCTTCTATGTCGCGAAGTCCGGCCGCCCCGGCCCGGTGGTGATCGATCTGCCGAAGGACATCCTGATCAACAAGGCGCCGTACAGCGAGGCGCCGAAGGCCGAGCATCGTTCCTACCGCCCGCGGACGGAGCCCGATGCGGCGCTGATCCGCGACGCCGTGCGCATGCTGAAGCGCGCGGAGCGGCCGGTGGTCTATGCCGGTGGCGGCGTGATCAATTCCGGCCCCGAGGCCGCGAAGCTGCTGACCGAGTTCGTGCGCATGACGGGCATTCCCTGCACGAACACGCTGATGGGCCTCGGCGCCTTCCCGGCCGATGATCCGCATTTCATCGGCATGCTGGGCATGCACGGGACCTACGAGGCGAACCTGACCATGCATGGCTGCGACGTCATGCTGAACATCGGCGCGCGCTTCGACGACCGGGTTACCGGCCGCCTGAACGCCTTTGCGCCGACGTCGAAAAAGATCCACGCGGATATCGACCCGTCGTCGATCAACAAGAACGTGCCGGTGGATGTCGCGATCGTGGGCGATGCGGGCCGCGTGCTCGCCGCGCTGATCGAGGCGTGGCGCGCCGACGAGGCGCCGCAGGACAAGCCCGCGCTGACGAAATGGTGGCGCCAGATCGACGAGTGGCGCGCCAAGGACTGCCTGCGCTACCGCCAGAACGGCAGGATCATCAAGCCGCAGCATGCGGTGAAGCGGCTCTACGAGATCACCAAGGAACTCGGCCGCGAGACCTTCATCACCACCGAGGTCGGCCAGCACCAGATGTGGGCGGCGCAGTATTTCGGCTTCCAGAAGCCGAACCACTGGATGACGAGCGGCGGGCTGGGGACGATGGGCTACGGCCTGCCGGCGGCGATGGGCGTGCAGATCGCGCACCCGGACGCGCTGGTCATCGACATCGCCGGCGAAGCGTCGATCCTGATGAACATCCAGGAGATGGGCACGCTCGCGCAATACCGCCTGCCCGTGAAGGTCTTCATCCTGAACAACGAGTACATGGGCATGGTGCGCCAGTGGCAGGAACTGCTGCATGGCGGCCGCTATTCGGAAAGCTATAGCGCGGCGCTGCCCGACTTCGTGAAGCTGGCGGAAAGCTTCCACGCCCACGGCATCCGCGTGACCGACCCCGCCGACCTCGACCGCGCGATCCGCGAGATGATCGCGCATCCCGGCCCCGTCATCACCGACATCGCGGTGGACAAGGAAGAAAACTGCTTCCCGATGATCCCCTCCGGCGCCGCGCACAACGAGATGATCCTGGGCGAGGAGCAGGAGGGCGGCGTCGCCGGCGTCACCGACGAAGGCAAGGTCCTGGTCTGAGGCGCGGATAGACGACGATGAGCGAGAACAACACGCAGCGCGCGGCGACCATCGCCGTGCTGGTGGAGAACGAGGCCGGCGTGCTGGCCCGCGTCATTGGCCTGTTCTCGGGCCGCGGCTACAACATCGACAGCCTGACCGTGGCGCCGGTGGACGAGACGGGGCGGATCAGCCGCATCACCGTCGTCACCTCCGGCACCGACATGGTGATCGAGCAGATCAAGGCGCAGCTCGACCGGCTGGTGCCGGTGCATCGCGTGTCCGACCTGACCTTGGAAGGCCCGCATCTGATGCGCGAGCTCGCGCTGATCAAGGTGGTGGGCAAGGGCGAGGGGCGCGTCGAGGCGCTGCGCCTGGCGGAGGCCTTCCGCGCGCGCGTCGTGGACGCGACGACGGAGAGTTTTGTCTTCGAGATGACCGGGGCGGCCGACAAGATCGACGCTTTTTGTTCGTTGATGCGGCCGATCGGGCTCGCGGAGGTGTCGCGCACGGGGGCGGTTGCGATTGCGCGCGGCCCCGGCGGTGTGCGGGTCTAGTCAGAGATTACGGGAACAGAGAGAGAAGGAGCGCCAGAGATGCGCGTGTACTACGACCGCGATGCGGATGTGAATCTGATCAAGGGCAAGAAGGTCGCGGTGATCGGCTTCGGCAGCCAGGGCCACGCCCACGCCATGAACATGCGCGATTCCGGCGTGAAGGATGTCGCCATCGGCCTGCGTCCGGGCGGGTCCTGGAAGAAGGCGGAGGCCGCCGGCTTCAAGGTCATGACCCCCGCCGAGGCCGCGAAATGGGCCGATGTCGTCATGGTGCTGACGCCCGACGAACTCCAGGGCGACCTCTATCGCGACCAGTTGCACGACAACATGCGCCCGGGCGCGGCGATCGCCTTCGCCCATGGGCTCAACGTGCATTTCAACCTGCTCGACCCCCGCGCCGATATCGACGTGTTCATGATCGCGCCGAAGGGCCCCGGCCATACGGTGCGCGGCGAATACCAGAAGGGCGGCGGCGTTCCCTGCCTGGTGGCGGTGCACCAGAACCCCTCGGGCAACGCGCTCGAGATCGCGCTTTCCTATGCGTCGGCCATCGGCGGCGGCCGCTCCGGCGTCATCGAGACGACCTTCAAGGAGGAATGCGAGACCGACCTCTTCGGCGAGCAGGTCGTGCTCTGCGGCGGCCTGGTCGAGCTGATCAAGGCGGGCTTCGAGACGCTGTGCGAGGCCGGCTACGCGCCTGAAATGGCGTATTTCGAATGCCTGCACGAGGTGAAGCTGATCGTCGACCTCATCTATGAGGGCGGCATCGCCAACATGAACTACTCCATCTCCAACACCGCCGAGTACGGCGAATACGTCACGGGTCCGCGCATCGTGACCGCCGAGACCAAGGCCGAGATGAAGCGCGTGCTGGCCGACATCCAGTCCGGCCGCTTCGCCCGCGACTGGATGCTGGAGAACAAGGTCAACCAGGCGAGCTTCAAGGCGACCCGCCGGCGCCTGGCCGAACACCCGATCGAGGAGATCGGCGAGAAGCTCCGCGCCATGATGCCCTGGATCAAGAAGAAC